>CBDUFA010000402.1:0-2134 GCA_965366295.1 uncultured Hyphobacterium sp. | reverse complement strand
CTCCTGGAATGTATTGCCGGCGCCGGAAGAAATCTCCCGGCGTGGCGCGGCCGCGGTCGCGCTGGAGGGGCAGATCTATTTCATCGGCGGCGTCGCCGATGGCATCGTGACCGGCCGTGTGGACGTTTTCGATCCGGCCGACGGGAGCTGGACAATCGGGCCGGCCTTGCCGGAGCCCCGGGCGGGACATGCCGCAGCGGCGCTGGATGGCTCCATCCATGTCGCCGGTGGCCGCAGCGAAGGCCTGTCGTCAACCTTGTCGAGCCATGTCCGCCTGGACCCGGCGAGCGGCGAATGGGTTGAAGAGCCGGGGCTTGCCTCGCCGCGGACGGATGCTGCGATGGTCGCGATCAATGGCGAGCTGATGATTGTCGGTGGTGGTGCGGGTGGTGGATTCTTCGCGCCTTTCACCGCGATCGGCGCCACGGATATCTTCACGCCCGAAAACGATTAACGGGACCGGCGCTGCATTTGCAGAGTAACCGCTGAGAAACCAGCGGACCGTCTCGGAATGGAACAGTCATGAAGCCGCGTTTGAAGTCCACGCCCGCAGCGCGCGCGCTGATCAAGGCGCATGAGCCCTTTCACGCCAATGCCAGGCAGCGGGCCGATGGCCGCTGGGCGGTCGGTTACGGGCATACGGCCTCGGCCAAGCCCGGCGTGTCCGTCACGGACCAGAATGCCGATCTCCTGCTCGTCTATGATGTATTGCAGGCCGAGCGCGCCATTGATGAAGCCCTGGGCGGCGAACTGGGTGCGCCCCAGCGCGATGCGCTGGTGTCGTTTGCGCACGGGATCGGCCTGGATGCCTTCCGGCGCAGCGCCGTGGTGCGGCTGATCCGCAAGGGGCGCTGGCAGGATGCGGCCGATGCGATTGCCGCCTGGAATGGTGGCGGGTCCGATCGGCATGAGGCCGAACGCGAGCTTTTCCTGAAGGATATCCCGGAAGATGATGAGCGTGCGCCTGTCGAGCTGGTGATCGAGTTCGATCATCCGAATGACGAACCGGTGGCCGCCGAGCCGGAGCCCCAGCCGGAACCCGAGCCCGAGGCCGTTTCTGTCGATGAATCGGCGCCCGAAACCGTGCCGGAACCTGAGCCCGAACCCGAAGTCACACCGGAGCCCGCGCCCGTCCGGCCGGCTCCTGCCGTGCCGGGGCGTTCCGAGTTGGCCGAACGCGTCATCTTGCGGATGCGGACGCAATTGTCCGGTCCGGTTCGCGAGACCGGCTATGCCCCAGCAGTGGAAGCCGACACGCCGGAAGACGAGCCGGTGTCCGAACCCGAGGCGAATCCTCAACCTTCCGGACGCATGGGCTTTGCGTTTACGCAGTCCGTGCCGATCGAAGACGATGATGAGCCGATTGCCGATAGCGATGATGCCCCGCCTTTTGCCGGGGCCGCAATGGCGAGTGCCGAAGGCGCTGCCGGTGAAGTCGCCGGGCATACGGAAACCGCGGACGAGGCCGAAGGCGAAGACCACGCAGACGACCTTCCGGAGCCGTCCGAGATTGATGCCGAGTTCGCCGAGGGCGACGCGCAGGCCGCTGCCATGAATGGCTGGTCGAATGGCGATGCGGCCCCGGCGCCCGGCAAGAATGGCGGGCATCTGGGCGAGATCATCCTGTTGATCTTCGGTCTCGCGCTTCTTGGTGGTGGCGGCTGGGATATTTTCACCCGGGTGAATTCCGACGGCGACGGGGCGAATCTGTTCATTGGCGTTGCGGCGCTGGTGGTCGGCTTCATTTTTGCGGCGGGGGCCACGATCTGGTTGATCGGGCCGAAGCGCAAATAGCTCCACCTCTGCTTGACCTGTCATGGGGATTGCGCCAAATCCCCGGACATGATCCCGAACCAATATCCCTCCATGAATTTCGACCTTGGCGACACGGCCGAAATGATCCGCGACACGGTCCGCAGCTTTGCGTCAGATGAATTGGCGCCGCGCGCTGCCGAAATCGACGCAACTGACACCTTCCCCGCCGATATGTGGCGCAAGATGGGCGATCTCGGCCTGCTCGGCATCACGGTCGAGGAAAAGTGGGGCGGCTCCGGTCTTGGCTATCTCGAGCATTGTATCGCGATGGAGGAAATCTCCCGCGGTTCCGCGTCTGTCGGCCTGTCCTATGGCGCAC
>CBDUFA010000401.1:0-2140 GCA_965366295.1 uncultured Hyphobacterium sp. | reverse complement strand
CCGACCGAGGCCAGCGTTTCCGCCAACGCCACCGAGGCGCCGCCGTGCAAGAGGCCGAAAGGCTGATGCGTGCGGTGATCCACCGGCATTTTCCCGCGGATCCAGTCATCGCCATATTCGGTCAGCTCGATGCCGATCGCGCCCATCATGGTGCGGTCATGCGCGGCATTCATCTCTTCGAGCGGCGGCTTTCCGTCAAACCAGATCGGTTTCATGCCTGCATTTCTCCTTCACGGCCGCGGGCAGGATTGCAAAGATGGGCCGGGCCCGGCCATGCGCGCCTGATGACGGATATATAGGGGGAAAATCCGCCAATGCCTTCCGCGAATGCACCTCTCGCCGTGTTCGCCCATCCGGGCCACGAGCTCCGCCTGCTGTACAGCCTGCGCGAGCTGAAGGCGCGATGCCTGTACCTGACCGACGCCTCGGCCTCCACCGGGCAGGCGCGCCTGCACCTGACGGACCGGACGCTCGAACAGGCCGGAATCCCGCCGCGGCTGGACTTCCCGGTGCGGCCGGACGGAGATTATTATGGTGCTATCCGGTCCGGACAGTCCTGCCTTGTCGATGACGCCATGGCCGGCATCGAGACGGCGATCAAGGCGCACAAACCGGCTTTCCTGATCACCGATTCCTCGGAGGGCTATAACCCGGTCCACGATCTTTGCCATTTCATGGTGATGTCTGCGGCTGCCCGGCACGGCGTGCCGGTCTTTGATGTTGCACTCGACGGCGATCCGGGAACCACCGGCGGATATGAACCCACCGCATGCCATGTCTTCAGGCTCGGCGCGGCAGAGCTGGCGGCCAAGCTCACCCGGATCCGGGAGTATGCCGAGGCCGCGGGGCCGCAATTATCCGGAGAGGCGCGGGCATTGCTGCGCAAGTATGGCGATGACAGCCAGGGTCTGGAAATCCTGCGGCCGGCCCGGGACTGGCCGTCCTATGACCGGGACTGCCGGACCGACATGCCGTTTTTCGAAGCCCATGGCCGCCGCCGGGTCGCCGAGGGCAAGTATGCCACCGCGCTGACCTATCGGGGTCACTTGCAGCCCCTGCTGGCGCGCCTGCAGGTCATGGCATGAAGGTCCTTATCACTAATCACGCGCTCGACCGGCGCGCGGGAACTGAGCTCTATGTCCGTGACCTGGCGCTGGGCCTGCTGAAGACCGGCCATGCCCCCATTTGTTTTTCCCCTGTCCTCGGCGAGGTGGCGCGGGAGATCTCGGCGGCCGGGATCGATGTGCGGGACGATCTCTCGGATCTGGATGCCCCCGACATCATTCACGCCCACCACCATCCATCCGCCGCGCTCGCCCTGTCCGCTTTTCCGCGCACCCCGGCGCTTTATGCCTGTCACGGCGTGAAGCCCTGGCAGGAAGCCCCGCTGGCGCAGTTTCCGAATATCCGCCGCTTTGTCGCAGTCGATGAGCCCTGCCGGCAATTCCTGGTCAACGAACATGGTATTCCCGCCAGCCAGGTCGAGCTGATCCTGAACGGCGTCGACCTTGTGCGCTTTGCGCATGACCAGCCGGCGCGGGACGAACCGGCCCGCCGGACCCGCGCCCTGCTGATCTCCAATATCGCCCGGCCGGAAGACGCGGAACCTTTCCGGAAGGCCTGCCGGCAAAATGGCTTCGAACTCGACATTGCCGGTGCGAATACCCGCGTGATGGACCGGCCCGAGACCGGCTTTCCGAAATACGGGCTGGTTTTCGCCAAGGCCCGCGCGGCGCTGGAAGCCATGGCCTCGGGTTGCGCCGTGATCCTTGCCGATTACGGCTACACCGGCGCGCGCGTCACCGGGGCCGGTTTCGATGATCTTCGGACCGCCAATTTCGGTTTCAGCGTGATCGACCAGCGGCCGGATGCCGCCCGGCTTGCCGAGGCGATTGCCGGGATCGATTGGGACGATGCCGCCGGCGTGACGCGGAAAGTACGGGCGACGGCCGGATTCGCCGGGCTCGTCGAAACCTATGTTGCGCTCTATCGCGACCTGATGTCAGGCGGACCCGTGGAGCAGTCGGACCCGGCGGACGCCATGCGCGCCTATCTGGCGGCGATTATGCCGCAGCTGGCCGAGCGCGATGAACTGGCCGGAAAATTCTATCACGAAGTCTCGGCGCGGCTTGTGCGGGAC
>CBDUFA010000400.1:0-2154 GCA_965366295.1 uncultured Hyphobacterium sp. | reverse complement strand
TGTTTCTTCTCGTCCCACTCGGCCGCAAACGGCTTCATGCGGTCTTCAGCAAACTTGCGGGCGGCGTCCTGGATCAGGCTCTGGTCTTCACTCAGCTCGAACTGCAAGGAAAGCTCCATCAAGGCATCAGGCAGGCTTTTGAATCTGGCCGCGAAGGCCTAACGTGCGGCTCACGATTGGGCAAGCTGCGAGGGTAGATCACGATGAGCGCATTTCCAGCCACACGCATGCGCCGCTTGCGGCAGGCCGACTGGTCGCGCCGCCTTGTGCAGGAAAACGTGCTGACCGTGAACGACCTCGTCTGGGCCGTCGTCGTGTCCGACACTGCTGACCCGACCGAGCCGGTCGCCGCCATGCCCGGCGTTGAACGCTTCGGCCTTGCCGCACTTGCCAATGCCGCCAAGCGCGCCGAAATGCTCGGCATTCCCGCGATGGCGATTTTTCCGCATATCGACCCGGCAAAGAAGGACGAAAAGGGCAGCGAGGCCTTCAACAAGGACGGGCTGGTGCCGCAGGCGATCCGAACCATCAAGGAGGCCGCACCCAATGTCGGCGTGATCTGCGATGTCGCGCTCGATCCCTTCACCACGCATGGCCATGACGGGCTGATGAAGGATGGCGTCATCCTCAACGATGAAACGGTCAACGTCCTGATCAAGCAGGCCCTCGTCCAGGCCGAGGCGGGCTGCGATGTGATTGCGCCGTCCGACATGATGGATGGCCGCATCGGCGCCATCCGCGATGCACTCGAAGCGGACGGCTTCACCGACACGATGATCCTGTCCTATGCGGCGAAATACGCTTCGGGCTTTTACGGCCCCTATCGCGAGGCGATTGGTTCCGGCGCTGTGTTGCAGGGCGACAAGAAGACCTACCAGATGGATCCGGCCAACACCGAGGAGGCGCTGCGCGAAGTGGCCCTCGATCTCGACGAAGGCGCGGACATGGTGATGGTCAAGCCCGGCCTGCCCTATCTCGATATCGTCCGCCGCGTTTCGGAGACTTTCGGTGTCCCCACCCTCGCCTTCCAGGTCTCGGGCGAATACGCGATGATCGAGGCTGCGGCGGCGAATGGCTGGATCGATGGCGACCGGGTGATGCTGGAAAGCCTGATGGCGTTCAAACGCGCTGGCGCGGCCGGCATCGTCACCTATTTCGCCCCGCGAGCGGCGGAATCTCTGAATGGCTAAGCGTTCACCGCAGACCGATACCGTCCAGGCCATGCATTCCATTGACGCGGAAACCGGCGCGGTCATTCCGCCAGTTCACCCGGCCACGACCTTTGCCAGGAATGCCGAAAACGCCCTCATCGGCCCGACCGATTACCGCCGGCCGGACGGACCGACCGAAATGCAGGTAGCGGCGGTGTTGGCATCCCTGGAAGGCGCGAAAGAGGCGCGGACCTTTTCCTCCGGCATGGCCGCGATCGCAGCGGTGCTGGAGACGGTTCCGACAGGCGCCCATGTCGTGGCCCAGGCGCAGATGTATTATGGCGCGAAAGCGCTCATGCAGCGGACCGCCGACAAGGGCCGGATCCGGCTTTCGCTCGTGCCGCCCGGCGATACGGATGCATTGAGGTCGGCAGTCATCAAGGGCGAAACCGACCTGGTCTGGATCGAGACGCCCGCCAATCCGGAATGGGCCATCGTCGATATCGCGGCCAGCGCGGAAATTGCGCACCACGCTGGCGCTATCCTCGGCATCGATTCCACCTGCGCCCCGCCCTGCACCACGCGCCCGCTGGATTTCGGCGCTGACATCGTGATGCATTCAGCCACCAAGTATCTGAACGGCCATTCCGACGTGCTCGCCGGCGTGCTGGCAACCCGAAACACGGAAGATCGCTGGGCCGAAATCTACACCATCCAGAGCCGGACCGGTGCCGTGCCGGGGGCGTTTGAAAGCTGGCTACTGATGCGCGGGCTGCGGACGCTCTTCATTCGCTTCGAACGCCAGAGTGCCAATGCCATGGCCGTCGCCGAAGCGATGTCAAAGCACCCTGCCGTCAGCCGCGTGCTCTATCCCGGCCTGCCCTCGCATCCCGGCCACGCTATTGCGAAACGGCAAATGACGGGCGGGTTTGGCGGCATGCTATCCCTGCGTCTGAAGGGTGGATTCGATGCGGCTCGGAAGCTGGCGGCCGGCACACAGGTG
>CBDUFA010000399.1:0-2169 GCA_965366295.1 uncultured Hyphobacterium sp. | reverse complement strand
TGCCTTGCGCGCGCAGCTTGCCCTATCGGAAAGATCGGCTCCCTTCGACGGTGTCGTCACAGCGCGCACAGCAGACGAGGGTGCCATCGCCGCGCCGGGTACGCCCGTTCTGCGCCTGGTCGAGAACACGTCGCTGGAAATTCGTCTCGGCCTGCCCGTGTCAGCGGCAGCTTCGCTGGTCGAGGGCGAAACATATGCCTTCGTGACGACGTCTGGCTCGATTGAAGCCGTGTTCCGCAGCTCCACCGGAGTGGTCGATGTGCGCACCCGGACTGTTACCGCCGTCTTCGACCTGGCGGCCGGTACCGCTCATGCGGGCGAAGTGGCCCGGCTGCAGCTGGAAACAGGGATTTCCGGCCGGGGTTTCTGGGTTCCGACCAGCGCGCTCACCGAAGGCCGCCGTGGCCTGTGGTCGGTGCAGGCCCTGGTGCAGGACGAATATGGCCAGTACGCGCTCGAGCCGCGCGTTGTGGAGACGTTGCGGGTCGATGTCGACCGCGCCTTTGTTCGTGGTGCCATCAATGATGGCGAGCGCATCGTGGCGTCCGGACTGCAGCGCGTGACGCCCGGCCAGCGCGTCGTGCCGGCCGCGGAGTAGGGAAGATGGCAACGCTATTCTATCGCTATTCACGGCTGTCCATTCTCGCCGTTTTGCTGCTCACCCTTGCCGGGCTTGGCGCGCTCCTGACGCTGGGGCGGCAGGAGGACCCCAGCCTGACCGAGCGCTTCGGTGTTATCGTTACCAGCTTCCCCGGAGCCTCCGCAGAGCGGGTTGAAGCGCTGGTGACCGACCCGATTGAGGATTCGGTCCGGGAGCTCGCCGAAATCGATGAGGTCGTCTCGACCTCGCGGTCGGGCATCTCCCTCATCAACATCAATATCCGCGAAGACCTGAACCCCACCGAAGTCGACCAGGCCTGGACGCAGATCCGCGAACAGGTCGGCGCGGTACGTCCCTTCCTGCCCGACGGGGCGGGAGAACCCGATGTCCGCCGGCAATATGTCGGGGCCGCCACCATGATCGTGTCACTGGGCTGGCCGGCCGAAGGCGAGCCCAACATGGCGATTCTCTCGCGGCTGGCGCGCGACCTGGAAGACCGGCTGCGCAATGTGCCGGGGACGGAAGAAACCAATATCTTCGGCATGGCGGAAGAGGAAATCCGCATCCTCGCCGATCCCGATGCACTCGCGGCGCTGGGCCTGACGGTCAACGACCTTGCCGGGCTGATCTCGCGGGCGGATTCCAAGACACCGGCCGGCGAGCTGCGCTCCGATGCCGTCAATCTCAATGTCGAGATCGGCGGTGAATTCGAAACGCTCGACCGCATCCGCGCAGTTCCGGTCGTGGAAGCCGATGGTGGCGAGTTCGTGCGGCTCGGTGACATCGCCGAGATCGAACGTGGCATTCGCACTCCTGCGCCTGCCATGGCCTATTTCAATGGCGAGCGGACGATTTTCGTGGCCGCTTTCCTGCAGCCGGAGCTGCGCGTCGACGTCTGGTCGGATGCCGCGCGGGAAGCCATTGCGGCCTTCACGGCGGAAAACCCGGGCATCTCGGTCGATATCGTCTTTGCCCAGTCGGACTATGTCGAATCGCGGCTCAACGGTTTGACGGTCAATCTCGGCTATTCCGCGCTGATCGTGTTTGCCGTGCTGTTCCTGTTGATGGGATGGCGCGCCGCCCTGATCGTCGGGTCGGCCCTGCCGCTGACCGTGCTGTTCGTGCTTTTCCTGATCAATATCTATGACGAGCCCCTGCACCAGATGTCGGTGACCGGGCTGGTCGTGGCGCTTGGCCTGCTGATCGACAATGCGATCGTCGTGGTTGACGAATACCAGTTGCGCCGGGCGAGGGGGTTGCCGCCGCTGGATGCGATCAACGCCTCGCTGAAGCACCTGTTCGGCCCGCTGCTCGCCTCCACGCTGACCACCGTGTTTGCGTTCGCACCAATCGCCCTCATGCCCGGTGCAGCCGGCGAGTTCATCGGCATGATCGGCGTGTCCGTGATCTTCGCCGTGGTCGCGTCCTTTATTCTGGCGATGACCGTCGTACCGGCTTTCGCGGGCTGGTTCGACCACAACAATTACGCGGAAGGGCGTCACTCCTTCCTGCGCGATGGTTTGCGGTTCAAGCCGCTGGAATATCTCTATCGCGGAATCCTTCAGGCC
>CBDUFA010000398.1:0-2190 GCA_965366295.1 uncultured Hyphobacterium sp. | reverse complement strand
GGCCCGCCTTTTTTGCATCGAACAGGCGGCGCACCTTCGAGACCGCTTCGGTCGACGTCATGTCATGCGGCTTGTCGAGCAACACCCAGCCATGGATGTCCTGCCCTTTCTTGCGCCGCCCCATCAGTCATTGTCCTCATCGGCAAGGCCGGGATCGAGGTCGCGCTTGACCGACGGCTTGGCAAGCAATTCGTCGATATGGCTCGCCTGGTCGAACCGGTCATCGGCGATGAAGCGAAGCTCCGGGGTGAATTTCATGTCGATTTCGCGGCCGAGTTTTCCGCGCAGGAAACCGGCGCAGCGATTGAGCCCGGCGGCCACGGCCTCCCGGTCGCCCTCGCCCAGCGGTGCCACATAAACGCGCGCGACCTTGAGATCGGGCGAAGCGCGGACCTCGGTGACCGTCACATCCACGCCTTGCAGGGCACTGTCCCGCAATTCCTCGCGTTGCAATACTTCGACAAGAGCATGCCGGACCAGCTCGCCGGCGCGGAGCTGGCGTTGCGAAGGCAGTTTGCCGCCCTGGTGGGGCGATCCGTGGCGGGTCATGGGAACCTCGTTCTCGAAAGGCCGGGATCGAACCGGCGCGTTCGCTTTGTGAAGGGCGCGCGGTCTAACGCGTCGGGACGGGACTGGCAAGGCCTTGCGCACCTCACACACAAGCTCGCTGATTTGTGAATGGATTTCAAAATTCAATTACGGCCAAATGACGAAAATTCGGAGAATCCACCATGATACGCATTTCTTTGGGAGTATTATTGCTTTTAGCGACCTCGAATTCGCTTGTTTTTGCGCAGGAGACCTCGCCAGCGCGCCAGACGGCCGAGGCCTGGATCGCGGCTTATGAAGCACAGGACTTCGACGCCATGCGGGCCCTGCTGACGGACGGGTCGCATTTCATCGATCCGACCTCGCTGGGCCGGGAAAACTTCGGCAACCCGATTGATTGGCAAGGTGCCGATCAGATTCTCGAGGGCATTGCCGGCTGGGGCGTCACGCACGCCGAATACCATGTCGAGCGCAGCTATGAATCGCCCGGGCGGGTAATTTTCAATGGCTCGATCGACGTGACCTATGGATCACCGGAAAACCCGCTCAGCTACAATTTCCCGATCGTGACCATCATCACGGTCGACGACGGTCATGTTGCCGAGCATCGCGACTACACCGATTTCGAAGGCGCCACGGCGCTGCAATCTTCCAACTGACGGACAGCAAGATGAAGTATCTGATTTCCGGCCTGGCCCTCGGCCTCGCCCTTTCCCCCGCCGGCTTCGCACAGGATGCGGCAGACACGACCGCCGACCAGGCCATGGTCGATGCCTACATGGCCGCCTATTCCGCCGCCGACTTCGACGCCATGGAGCCCTACATGGCCGAAGACGTGGTATTTCTCGACCCGACTGCCACCGGCATGGGCGATGCCGGCCTGGCACATCATAGCCGGGCGGACATCATGGCGGCCTTGCGGGAATTCAGCGAACGCAACAACCCGATTGGTCTCAATTTCGAATGGGATCTGAGCTATGAGAGCAATAACCGCTATGTCTTTGTCGGCAGCGTGAACGCTACCTATCCGACCCAGGAGGCCGGCACGCTGTTCGTCTGGTCAGCCCCGCAAACCACGGTGATCCACGTTCGCGACGGCCAGGTCGTCGAACAATGGGATATCGTGGACTATGAAGGCGCACGGCAGGAATTGATCCCCGCCGGAAGCGCAGACCAGTAAGCCGGGCAGCCGCGCTGACCTTCAGGCCACATCTCATTTGTCGCACGAAATGCACGAAATTGTGAGAAATGGCGGAATATACTTTCGTAATTATGCCCTCTATTGAATTTATCGTCTGATAAATCAAGCAGGGGATGTCAATGAAGAGGATTTGGATGGCGGCCATTCTGTTGCCGCTGATGGGTGGACTGGCTCAGGCACAGTCCGGTGCCGAAAGCGAGATGTCGGAAACGGAGCAAATTGCCCGTGCCTATATGGAAGCCTATTCGAACGTCGATTTCGAGGCGATGGGCCAGCTCATGGCAGAGGATATCGTGTTCGAGGACCCGACCAGCATCCCCTCTGGCCATTCCGGCATTCATCGCGAGGGGCGTGAGGCCGTGCTGCAGGGATTCCGCGAGTTCGAACAGCGCGATCATCCGATCACGCTCGGACTGCAATGGGGCATCGTCTATGAGAGC
>CBDUFA010000397.1:0-2206 GCA_965366295.1 uncultured Hyphobacterium sp. | reverse complement strand
TGGAGGACTTCGTCGCGCAGGGCCGCCACGGCTCCATGGGCTGGATCGAAGACACGCTGGCGCGGCGCAAACAGCCGACAAATATGTGGCCGGAGGCCAAGTCCGCGGTCGTGGTCGCCATGAATTACGGGCCGGACAGCAATCCGCTCGAAGACCTGAAACATACCGCCACCGGCAATATCTCGGTCTATGCCCGCCATCGCGACTATCACGACGTGATGAAAGGCAAGCTGAAACAGCTGGCCCAGCGCTTTGCCCGCGACACCGGCGCGGAGGTGAAGGTCTTTGTCGACACCGCGCCACTGATGGAAAAGCCGCTGGCGGAAAAGGCCGGGCTGGGCTGGCAGGGCAAGCACACAAACCTCGTTTCGCGCGAGCATGGCTCCTGGCTCTTCCTCGGTGTCATGCTGACCACGGCTGAACTGGCGCCCGACGCCGCCGGCCAGGATCATTGCGGGGCGTGCCGCGCCTGTCTCGACATCTGCCCGACCAAGGCCTTCCCCGCGCCTTACCAGCTCGATGCGCGGCGCTGCATCTCCTATCTCACCATCGAGCATGCCGGCCCGATCCCGGAGGAATTCCGCAAGCCCATGGGCAATCGCATCTATGGCTGCGATGACTGTCTCGCCGTCTGCCCGTGGAACAAGTTCGCGAAGTCGGCTTCCGAGGCGAAGCTGGTGGCGCGTGAAGACCTCAAGCGTCCGCCCCTGGCGGAATTGCTCGCGCTGGACGATGCCGGCTTCCGCAGCCTGTTTTCAGGCTCTCCCATCAAGCGCATCGGCCGCAACCGCTTCATCCGCAATTGCCTGATCGCGGCTGGAAACTCCGGGGATGAGAACCTGTTGCCGCTGGTGGAGGGCTTGCGTTCGGACCCCGATCCGGTGGTGGCGGAGGCGGCGGACTGGGCGGCCCAACAGCTCTCATAGCCGCGAAATGGTTTTCTCCCCCTGCTTGCGGGGGGGGCCTGGCCCCCTCCGCTCGCTTCGCGACCACCTCCCCCGTAAACGGGGGAGGAAAAAGAAAGGGCCAACAGGCCCCTACAAGATCCCCAGTACAGCCTCCGGCGGGCGGCCCAGCGCGGCCTGGCCATTGGCGATCACCACCGGGCGTTCGATCAGCTTCGGGTTGGCGATCATCGCTGCGATCAGCTTGTCCTCGTCGGTTTCATCCTTGAGGCCGAGCTCGCGGTAATCGGCCTCCTTGGTGCGCATCCAGTCGCGCGCCGAGGCAAAGCCGAGCTGTTTCAGCACCGCTTTCATTTCCTCCACCGTCGGCACGTCCTTGAGATATTCGCGCACCACCGGCGAGAAATTCTTTTCCTCGAGCAGTTTCAGCGTCTCGCGCGATTTCGTGCAGCGCGGATTGTGCCAGATCACAAGGCTCATTTTTCGTCCTCTACCTGTTGGAGTATCGCTTCGGCCTCGGCCAGGTGCAGCCGTTCGGCCATCGTGCCTTCAAAGGGAATGGCGCCCTTTTCCGCGTTTTCCGCAAGGGCGAACGCCGCGACCAGCCGCCGGGCGCGCTCGATCTCGTCAGCGGTCGGGGCGAAGGCGGTATTTGCCGCCGTCACCTGGGACGGGTGGATCAGCGTCTTGCCGGCAAATCCCAGCGCCTTGCCGGCCGCCGCTTCCGCGGCAAACCCGTCCGCGTCCTGATAGGCATTGTAAACACCATCGAGCGACGCCAGCCCCCAGCCGCGCGCCGCCGCCACGATTGGCGCGAGATGCGCCACCAGTGCCTCCCGGCCCGCCGTCTTCAGCGCCTTGGCGAGATCATTCGTGCCGGCGATCAGCCCGGCCAGTTTCAGCCCGCGCGAGGCCTGGCAGATATCGCGCAGCGCGAACAGGGCTTTCGGTGTCTCGATCATCGCCCAGAGCGGCGGACCCTCCGGCACCAGCAGGCGGGCGGCCTGCAGATCGGTGACGCTTTCCACCTTGGGCAGAACGATGGCATCGGCGGCACGGGCCGCGGCGATATCCCCGCCTTCCAGCCCGGACCCGATCGCGTTGACGCGCACCGCCCGCACCGCGCCGCAACCGGCCCAGGCGTCCAGGGCATCTTCGACCCGGCCGCGCGCTGCGGCCTTTTCCTCCGGACCGGCCGCGTCCTCGAGATCGAGGATCAGCATGTCGGCCCCCAGCCCGGCCGCCTTCTCGATCGCACGCGGGCGCGAGCCCGGCACGAAGAGGGCGGAACGGATCGGTCG
>CBDUFA010000396.1:0-2210 GCA_965366295.1 uncultured Hyphobacterium sp. | reverse complement strand
TCGTCGCCGTCGAGCGGGAGTTGTCCGCCGCGCCGCTCGGCGAGATCTGCGATGCCGCGCTGGTGGATTTCCATGGTGAGGCGACCTCGGAAAAGACCGCCATGGGCTATTTCTGCGATGGCCGCGCCAGCCTCGTTGTCGGCACCCACACGCATGTGCCGACCGCCGATCACCGCATCCTGCCGCAGGGTACGGCCTACATTACCGATCTGGGCATGACCGGCGATTACGATTCCATCATCGGCATGGACAAGGAAGAGCCCATGCGCCGCTTCACCACGCGGATGCGCTCGGGCCGCTTCTCGCCGGCCGAGGGCGAGGCCACGCTGTGCGGGATCGTGATCGAGACGGATGACCGCACCGGCCTGACCCGGAAGCTCAGCCCGGTGCGCATCGGCGGCCTGCTCGGCAATGCCGACCCGGTGCTCTAGAGCGCGCCTTTCCCGGCCGCGGCCCAGTCTTCCAGGAAAGCCGCGAGACCCTTGTCGGTCAGCTCGTGTTCGATCATCGCGTCGAAGATCTTCGGCGGAATGGTGCAGGCATCGGCCCCGGCCAGCGCCGAGCCCTCGACATGTTCGAGCGAGCGGATCGAGGCGGCCAGGATGCGTGTCGCATAGCCATGCTCGTCATAGAGCAGGCGGATATCCTCGATCAGGCCCAGCCCGTCCTCGCCGATATCGTCCAGCCGGCCGATGAAGGGCGACACGAAGGTCGCACCCGCCTTGGCAGCCATCAGCGCCTGGTTCACCGAGAAGCACAGCGTCACATTTGTCGGATGTCCCTCATCGGTCAGCGCCCGGCAGGCTTTCAGACCCTCGAAGGTGAGGGGCAGTTTCACCACGATATTGTCGTGGATCGCCCGCAGCTTCCTGCCTTCCGCGATCATCGTCGGCGCATCCGTGGCCACCACTTCGGCGCTGATCGGCCCGTCAATGGTTTCGCAGATCGCCTTCAGCCCGTCGAAGAAGTCGCCGCCGGCCCTGGCCGCCAGTGACGGGTTCGTGGTCACGCCGTCCACGAGGCCGGTATCCGCCCGCACGGCGATGACATCGGTTTCGGCGGTATCCAGGAACAGCATCATGGCAATCTCTCCAGCGTCTTTACCTGCGGCATAGGCCATGCCGGTGAAGGAAACGTGACGAGGCGGCTTGGAAGAACAGGCGCTTATGCGGTATGCACGCCGCAACCTGTCTTCCGATCCACTGAATGGAGTCACGCCACCATGGCCGGCCACTCAAAATGGGCAAACATCCAGCACCGCAAGGGCCGTCAGGACAAGGCGCGCGGCAAGCTGTTCTCCAAGCTGTCCAAGGAAATCACCATCGCGGCGAAGATCGGCGGTCCCGACCCCGACATGAATCCGCGCCTGCGCCTGGCGGTGGCCAATGCCAAGGGCCAGTCCATGCCCAAGGACAACATCCAGCGCGCCATCGACAAAGCGTCCGGCAATGATGTCGAGGCCTATGAGGAAATCCGCTATGAGGGCTTTGGCCCGGGCGGTGTCGGCATCATCGTGGAAGTCTCCACCGACAACCGCAATCGCGCAGCGTCGGACGTGCGCACGGCGTTTTCCAAGAATGGCGGCAATCTCGGCGAGACCGGCGCGGTCGCCTTCATGTTCGATCAGGTCGGCGAGATCCGCTATTCCGAAGAAATCGCCGACGAGGAGGCCATGTTCGAGGCGGCCATCGAGGCCGGCGCGGAAGACGTGACCTATGAAGAGGGCGATGAACACGAGGGTGAGCCGGGCGAGCGCGTCGTCTATTGCGCCCGCGATGATCTCTCTGATGTCGCTTCCGCCCTGCAGGAAAAGCTCGGCGATGCGAAATCGGTCAACATCATCTGGAAGCCGCAGACCCTCACACCCGTCGAGGCCGACAAGACGGATGGCGTGATCAAGCTGCTCGAAGTGCTCGATGATCTCGACGACGTCCAGAACGTCTACGCCAACGCCGACTTCCCGGACTAGGGCCCATGCTGCCCGGCCTGACCTTTCTCGACGCGGTCAATATCCCGTCCGGGTCCGGCACGGGCGATGACCGCTATGGATTTGACGAGGGCGCCGGCACCGCCTGGGTAGTCGACGGGGCAACCGATGTCGGCACGATGCGCCTGTTTCCGGGGCTCGATGCGATCCAGGCCGGAGGCCCGGGCTGGGAAAGCGATGCCGCCTGGTATGCCGAGCGCCTGTCGGAGCGTTTCACCCGGCC
>CBDUFA010000395.1:0-2211 GCA_965366295.1 uncultured Hyphobacterium sp. | reverse complement strand
ATCACGGTTAAGGTCCGGTTTCGAAGCGATTCGGAGACTGTAAATTGTCGAACTCCCCCTCATTCCGAGAGGCCATGTCGCGCTATCCAACAGGCGTCACGGTTGTGGCGACCTATGCGGACGGACGTCCGGTGGGCATCACCGCGAACTCTTTTGCATCCGTTTCTCTCGAGCCGCCGCTGGTGCTCTGGTCGGTTGCGAAGGATGCGGACCGCGCGCAGGCCTTTCTCGATGCGATGAGCTATTCGATCTCCTTCCTGTCAAAGAGCCAGGCAGACATCGCGCAGCATTGTGCGGACAATGAAACGCTGCCTGAAGGGAAATGGTCGGAGAACCGGCACGGCTTTCCTTTTCTTCACGGGGCGAACGTGGTGCTCGATTGCCGCCGGCATGCAGTTTATCCGGGCGGCGATCATGACATCATTGTCGGTGAGGTTGTCGGCATCGAGACGGCGGACAGCGGCGGCGCGCTGACCTTCTACAAGAGCCAATACGGCCAGCTGGACTAGGAGAGCATCATGGCAAAGTGCGCATTTCTCGGTCTTGGTGTGATGGGCTATCCGATGGCCGGCCATCTCGAGGCGGCGGGCCATGATGTCGTGGTCTGGAACCGGACGACCGGCAAGGCATCGAAATGGGCGGCTGCCCACCGGGGCCAGGCCGCGCCAACCGCGGAGCAGGCGGCTGCCGGTGCCGACTTCGTTCTGATGTGCCTGGGCGATGACCCGGATGTGCGCGCCGTTGCCGAGACCATAATTCCGTCCATGAAGCGCGGCTCGGTCCTGATCGACCACACCACGGCCTCGGCGGCGCTCGCACGCGAACTGCACGAGGCCTGCAAGGCACGCGATATCGGTTTCATCGATGCGCCGGTGTCGGGTGGCCAGGCCGGCGCCGAAAACGGTCAGCTGGCAGTCATGTGCGGCGGCGAAGCCGATGTTTTCAGCTATGCTGAGCCTGTCATGGAAGCCTATGCCAAGGCGGTGACGCTGATCGGCGGTGCCGGTGCCGGGCAGCTGACCAAGATGGTCAACCAGATCTGCATCGCCGGTGTCGTGCAGGGCCTGTCGGAAGGTCTGCATTTCGCCGAGCAGGCCGGGCGGGATGCGGAGAAGGTGATCGGCGCAATCTCGAAAGGGGCGGCGCAATCCTGGCAGATGGAAAATCGCTGGCAGACCATGGTCGCCGGTAAATTCGAACACGGCTTCGCCACAGACTGGATGCGCAAGGACCTCCGCATTGCGCTGGACGAGGCCCGCCGTAACGGTTCACGTCTGCCCGTGGCCGCGGTCGTGGACCAGTTCTATGCCGAAATCCAGGCGATGGGCGGTGGCCGGTGGGATACGTCAAGCTTGATCGCGCGCCTGAAAAACGCCGATAAGGGCTAGATGCGTCTTATCGAGCTCTCCTTTCCGAACACGGTTGATACCAAGCCGCTGCTGAAATCCTGCCTGCGTGCCAACCCGGTCGATCACCGGCTGGAGCCGGAAGATGACCGCGGGCGGCGTGTCCTGAGGCTCTATTTCAAGAGCGGTGACGGGCAGGAGGCGATCGACGCCATCCAGGGCTTGCTTGCTGACACCGATGACTGGCGGCTGGTCGTGATCCCGATCGAGGCGACGCTGCCGAAGGAAGAACCGGACGAGGACCCCGAGGCGCGCAAGCAGCGCCGGACACTGGCCTTGCGCGAGGAACTCTACGAGGACATCGCGTCTGGGGCGCAGCTGAACCGCGACTTCCTGATCCTCACGGCCTTGTCGGCGGTCGTGGCGGCGCTTGGCATGAATGCCAACAATGTGGCCGCCGTGATCGGTGCCATGGTGATTGCGCCCCTGCTCGGGCCGATCCTCGCCTTCTCTTTTGCCTCTGCGCTCGGCGATCTTGACCTGATGTCGAAATCTGCACGCACCGCCGTGGCGGGCCTGGTGCTGGGGCTGGGGATCAGTTTCGCGCTCGGCATGACATTATCGGTCAATACGCTGAGCGGAGAGCTTGTGTCTCGCACGGTCGTCGGAGTCGATACAACGGCGCTGGCCCTTGTGTCGGGTGCCGCGGCAGCGCTGTCGATCTCGACCGGTGTCGCGAGCGCCCTCGTCGGGGTGATGGTCGCGGTCGCCTTGTTGCCGCCGTCCGCGGCAATGGGATTGTATGCCGGGGCCGGCGAGTGGAGCATGGCCGCCTTCGATGTCTTCGTACTGCCGAGCCGCTACG
>CBDUFA010000394.1:0-2215 GCA_965366295.1 uncultured Hyphobacterium sp. | reverse complement strand
CGGGCAGGGGCGCACGGTCGATTTCCGCAACACGCTGATCATCATGACCTCCAATCTCGGGGCCGAATTCCTGATGCAGGCCGAGGATGTCGAACAGGCCCGGGAAAACGTGATGGGCGCGGTGCGCGCGCACTTCCGTCCGGAATTCCTCAACCGGGTCGACGAGATCATCCTGTTCCGCCGCCTCGCGAAGGAACATATGGGCGCCATTGTCGATATCCAGATGAAGCGCCTGGCGAAATTGCTGGCCGATCGCCGCATGACGATCGAGCTCGACGACGCCGCCCGCGAATGGCTCGCCGAAAAGGGGTTCGATCCGGCCTACGGCGCCCGGCCCTTGAAGCGCGTCATCCAGAAAGAGGTGCAGGATCCGCTCGCGCGCCTGTTGCTGGAAGGCGACCTCAAGGATGGCGACAATATCAAGGTCAGCGCCGAGGGTGGGCATCTCGTGATCAATGGCACCGCCATTGCCCGCGAAAGCGCGCCGCCCCCGGATGTGATGGTGAACTGACGCCCGGCGTCAAAAGAGCCTGTGTCTTGCGGCACAGGCTCTTTTTCTATGCCGCATGGGCCTGGAGCTGCATGAACACGCCGAGCCGGTCGCAGACCTGCCAGTGACTGTTCAACAGCATCCCCTCGAAGCCGTAGACCGTCATCCCGGTCATCTCGATCACCTTGCCGCTCGCGGCAAAGCCGGGAATGTCGCCGAGATGGGTGCCTTGCCAGGTCCAGGAGACCGCCACGGCCTCACCATCGGCCAGCATCGAGACGGGCGTGAAGGCCTGGTCCGGGAACGGACCGCGCGATTTCTCGATCCGGTCCCGGAACCCGTCCCGGTCCAGCGTCTGGCCATGCCAGGGGTCGCCCGGATCGTTCAGGATGGAATAGCGCGGCGCGATAAATGCCGGGATGGCATCATACTCGCCACGACTCCAGATCCGGTCGAGGAATTCGGCCAGCCTCTGCTTTCGCTGCTCGCCGGTCATGCCACGCCCTCCAGGTCGAGCCGCAGATGCGGCTGCCCGTCCGAGGTTCGCGTGACGGTCTCGCCATTGCGCCGGATCGTCGCCTGGATCCGGCGGCGATAGGCCGAGAAGCTCTCGAATGTCACCACATCGACCGGCTCGTCGAGATCGAGCGCGATCCGCATGTAGTTTTCATCGCCGCCAAGCGGTTGAAGGCTGACAATGCGCGCCCGGAAAGGCTGTCCGAGATAGCGCCCGCCAACCGTGCCGCCCACGGCGAGTGGCAGGGGTTGCCGGTTCCCGGCGGCGGCGTGAAGCGTGTTCCAGTCGCGGTATCCGAATTGCCGCGCGACCAGTTCCAGAGATTCACCATGCTTGATGAAATCGCCGTCCTCGGCGAGCGCGGTGCGCAATCGCCGGGCTTTCGCCTTGAGCTCTGCCAGCGAGGGCAGGGGTGTGGGGTGAGTCATTGCTCCGATCCTTCGTCAGGATCCCGATACGCACAGAAGGGGCCCGCATTGCCTTCATTCCGGGATCACGGAAGATGCCGAAACAAATTCATCAAGAGGCTTTCACCTGAAGATCACAGATCCCGCGGACGGCCGGCAGCCTTGACCGGGCGCGGTGAATACGCGCGCCCGGCGGCCAGGTCAAGCTATTCCTCGGGCGCGGCCCGGCGCACGACGCGGCGGCGCGGACTGACCGGCTCGGCGCGCCCGCTGATCGCGACCCGCTCGCTTTGCCAGTCGATCTCGAGGTAGAGCCCGCGCAGCGCACCCGACCCGATATTGGCAAACGGTAGCGGAAAGGAGGTGATGTCTGTCAGGGGAATAACCGCATCGCCGATTTGGGCGTCGGCCTCGACCGGCGCACCGCGGATTTCCATCACCCGGTCGATCGTGCGGGCCTGCCCGACAACCTGCAGCGGCCCGGCCAGGGGCAGATCGCCGATCCGGTCCTCCGGGAAATTCATGATCGACGGATTTCCGGTGTCGATATGCGCCGGTACGGTCACATCACCGATTGTCAGCGGCACTTCCAGCAGTGGGGCGGACGCCGAGAAATCAATCCAGCGGGCATCGCCGTCATGGCGAAGCGGACCGCCAATCTCGATCCGGTGGTTCGCGAAATCATAGGCCACCCGGCCATAGTCCCGGAACGCATTGGGTCCGATCACGCCCATGGCGCCGAGCTGACCGGGCGGGCCGAAATCGACGATCAGGGCGTCCATGCCGCTGAGCCCGGCTCCG
>CBDUFA010000393.1:0-2218 GCA_965366295.1 uncultured Hyphobacterium sp. | reverse complement strand
GGAGGGTGTGCGGCTAACCTTCGCGCAAGGTGATGACCACCGGCAGACCGTCACGCTGGGCTTCACCACCGATCCGGAAACCGGGCACACGGCCCGCCAGGCCGCGCCGTCGGGTTTTTCCAGCGACCGGAATTTCGATTTCACCTGGCTGGCGGACCAGCGCACGGTCCATGCCGCCTACAATGCGGTCGCGGACGAGGAGGACGAGACCGTGGCCGCGTTCGCGGCACGCCTGTTTGCCTTCATCGAGGCGCACGAGGCCGAGCGCCTGATCCTTGATCTGCGCAATAATGGTGGCGGCAACAATTACCTGAACCAACCGCTCCTGCACGGCATGATCGGCTCGCGCGTGAACCGGCCGGGCGGCATCATCATCCTGACCGGCCGCGCCACATTCTCGGCCGCGATGAATCTCTGCACCCGCGCCGAACGGCATACCCAGGCGCTTTTTGCCGGCGAAGCCACTGGCGGTGCGCCCAATCATTACGGGGATCCGGAATTCTTCTTCCTGCCGCACACCGGCCTGCCGGTCCTGCTCTCCGCGCTCTACTGGCAGGACAGCGCACCGCAGGATCCGCGCGATGCAATCTATCCCGACATAGTGGCTCCCGAGCGCTTTTCCGACTGGGTGGCCGGCCGCGACGCCGCGCTGGAGGCGGCGCTGGCGTTCGAGGCCGGTGAGCAAGAGGCGGTGCCGCCCGTGGCGCGCTGGGTGCGATCATCCCAGGCGCAGCCGCACTAGCCCGCCTGCACGCTCAACTTGCCATTCCCGTCCGATAGGCGCACCTAGGGTCCGGACGAGGGATTGATGAAAGAAGCGGAATTTGCAGGCCAACGCCATTTGTTGACCTTCTGGCAGCTTGTGACGCTGCTGGTGATGTCGACCGGGATTGTTGCATTGTCGATCGACATGATGTTGCCGGCCCTGCCGGCTATTGGCACCGATCTGTCGGTTGCCAATGTCAATGACCAGCAACTGGTGATCACGGCTTTCCTGATCGGGTTCGGTGTGGCGCAGCTGGCCTATGGGCCACTGTCGGATTCCTGGGGGCGGAAGCCGGTCTTCCTGGGCGCGCTGGTGCTTTATCTCGCCGCCACCCTGTTCTGCCTTACCGCCTGGAATTTCGAGATCCTGCTGGTCGGCCGCTTCCTGCAGGGCATGAGCATTGCCGCGGCCCGGGTGATCGGCACGGCGATTGCCCGTGACCTCACCTCCGGGCGGCGCATGGCGCAAGTCGTGTCGATGGCGATGATGGTGTTCATGGCGGTGCCCGTGGTGGCGCCCAGCCTCGGCCAGGCCATATTGCTGGTCTTTCCCTGGCGCTGGATCTTCGTCTTCCTGCTGATCGCGGCGGCCGGCCTGTCGGTCTGGCTGGCCTTCCGGCTGCCGGAAACCCTGCACGAGGAATACCGGCGCAAGCTCGACTTCATGGATTCGCTGCGGGCTTACCGCGAGAGCCTGCGCCATCGCGCCATGGTCGGCTACATGCTGGCCGGCGCGCTGTTCTTCGGCGGGCTGTACGGCATGCTGAACACGTCGGAACAGCTGATGGCCGAGCATTTCTCGCTGGGCCGGTTCTGGACGCTGGCCTTTGCCGCCATGGCCGCCTGCATGGCGGTGACGAATTTCGTCAATTCACGCCTGGTGATGCGGTTCGGCCAGCGGCGCCTGTCGCAGGCCGCGCTGATCGGCTTTACCGCGATCAGCGGAGGACACACGCTGTTGCTCTTGTCCGGCTTCGACAATGTCATCGTCTTCATGGTGCTGTTGTCGATGGCGATGATGCTGATGGGGCTGATTGCCGCCAACTTCAACGCGCTGGCGATGGAGCCGGTCGGCCATGTCGCCGGCACCGCCTCGGCCGCCTACGGTTTCGGCACCGGCGTGCTCGGCGCGATCATCGGCATGGTGATCGGCCAGCTCTACAATGACACCGCCATCCCGCTGATCGCCGGTCAGACGCTAACCGGGCTGACCGCCTTCGTGATGGTCTATTTCACCGAGCGCGGCGAATTGTTCGGCGAAGGCACAGACGATTAGGGCGGAAGCTTTCGCTTCCGCCCCGGCATTCAATCGCAATCCGGAAAAGTCCCGGTCAGCAACCGCGCTGCTGGCGCAGGCTGTAAAGATACTCGCGGCGCTCTTCAGCGGCCTCGATGGCATCTTCGGTATTCATGTAGGTGCCCACGAGAGCCGGCCAGAAGAACAGGGCGGCTG
>CBDUFA010000392.1:0-2224 GCA_965366295.1 uncultured Hyphobacterium sp. | reverse complement strand
CAGCATTTCCTGCAGGGTGTAGGCGGCGCCGTAGGCTTCGAGAGCCCAGACTTCCATCTCGCCGAAACGCTGGCCACCGAATTGCGCCTTACCGCCCAGCGGCTGCTGGGTGACCAGGCTGTACGGTCCGATCGAACGCGCGTGGATCTTGTCGTCGACCAGATGGTGCAGCTTGAGCAGATGCTTGATACCGACCGTCACCGGGCGGCGGAACTTTTCACCGGTCCGTCCGTCATAGAGGTCGGACTGGCCCGATTCCTTGATCCCGGCCATCTTCAGGTGATCGACAATGTCGCTTTCGCGCGCGCCGTCGAACACCGGCGTGGCAATCGGAACACCGTTCGAGAGATTGCGGCCCAGCTCGGCCAGCTCCTCGTCCGACTTCGGCAGCTCCTGGTCCTTGCCATAGACCTCGGTCAGCTTGGACTTCAATTCCTTGGTCTTGCCGTCACGCTTGTAGCCCTCGTAGAGCTCGCCGATCTGGCGGCCAAGGCCCTTGCACGCGAAACCGAGGTGGGTTTCCAGGATCTGGCCGACATTCATCCGCGAAGGCACGCCCAGCGGGTTCAGCACCAGGTCAACCGGCGTACCGTCTTCGAGATAGGGCATGTCCTCGATCGGCGCGATCTTGGAAATGACACCCTTGTTGCCGTGGCGGCCGGCCATCTTGTCGCCCGGTTGCAGCTTGCGCTTCACCGCGACGAAGACCTTGACCATCTTCATCACGCCCGGCGGCATTTCATCGCCGCGCTGCAGCTTGTCGACCTTGTCCTCGAAGCGGCGGTCCAGCCGCGCCTTGGAGTCGTCATACTGCTTCTTCAGCGCTTCGACTTCGCCCATCGCCTTTTCGTCGTCGATGGCGATCTTCCACCATTGCGAACGCGGCTGGTCGTCGAGCGCTTCCTGGGTGACCTCACCCTTCTTGAAGCCCTTCGGACCGGACGTCGCCTTCTTGCCCAGCAGGATGTCGGACAGGCGCGAATAGATGTTGCGCTCGAGAATGGCGAGCTCGTCATCGCGGTCCTTGCCGAGACGTTCGATCTCTTCACGCTCGATGGCGATCGCGCGCTGGTCCTTCTCCACACCGTGACGGTTGAAGACGCGGACCTCGACGATCGTGCCGGTGGTGCCCGGCGGCAGACGCAGCGAGGTATCGCGGACGTCCGATGCCTTTTCACCGAAGATGGCGCGCAGGAGCTTTTCTTCCGGCGTCATCGGGCTTTCACCCTTCGGCGTCACCTTGCCGACGAGAATGTCGCCGGCCTCGACCTCGGCGCCGACCGACACAATGCCGGCCTCGTCGAGATTGCGGAGCGCTTCCTCACCGACATTCGGGATGTCGCGGGTGATTTCTTCCGGACCCAGCTTGGTGTCGCGCGCCATGATCTCGAATTCCTCGAGGTGGATCGACGTGAACACGTCGTCCCGCACGATGCGTTCGGAGATCAGGATGGAGTCCTCGAAATTGTAGCCATTCCACGGCATGAAGGCGACGAGCACATTCTTGCCGAGCGCCAGCTCGCCGAGATCGGTGGACGGGCCATCGGCAATGATGTCCCCTGCCCGCACCTCGTCGCCGACCTTCACGATCGGACGCTGGTTGATACAGGTCGACTGGTTAGACCGCTGGAATTTCGACAGGCGGTAGATGTCGACGCCCGACTGGGCCGCATCCACATCGCCGGTTGCACGAACCACGATCCGCGTTGCGTCAACCTGCTCGACCACGCCGTCACGGCGGGCGGCGATCGCCGCACCGGAGTCGCGGGCCACGACATCTTCCATGCCGGTACCGACCAGCGGCGCTTCCGCCTGCAGGAGCGGCACGGCCTGGCGTTGCATGTTCGAGCCCATCAGCGCGCGGTTGGCGTCGTCATTTTCCAGGAAGGGGATCAGCGCCGCAGCGACCGAAACCACCTGCTTCGGCGACACGTCGATATAGTCCACATCCTCACGCGGGATCAGGGTCGCATCACGGCCCGGGCCCACGCGGCAGTTGACGAACTCATTGTCCAGCATGCCCTTGTCGCTGACCGTCGCATTGGCCTGGGCAATGTTGAAGCGGGCTTCCTGCATGGCCGAGAGGTAGTGAACCTCGTCGGTTAGCTTGCCGTTTTCCACCTTGCGGTACGGGCTCTCGATGAAGCCGTACTTGTTGACGCGGGCATAGGTCGACAGCGAGTTGATCAGGCCGATATTCGGGCCTTCCGGCGTTTCAATCGGG
>CBDUFA010000391.1:0-2274 GCA_965366295.1 uncultured Hyphobacterium sp. | reverse complement strand
ATCGATTCGATCCGCGACAGGCCTTCGCGCGGGCTGTTGGCGTGCAGCGTGCCCATCGAGCCGTCATGGCCCGTATTCATCGCCTGCAGGAGGTCGAAGGCTTCCGGGCCACGCACCTCGCCCACGATGATACGCTCGGGGCGCATCCGCAGGCAGTTCTTGACGAGATCGCGCATCGTCACCTCGCCGGACCCTTCGAGGTTTTTCGGCCGGGTTTCGAGGCGCACCACGTGCGGCTGCTGCAGCTGGAGTTCCGCGGCATCCTCGCAGGTGATGATCCGCTCCTCCTCGCTGATGAAGCCGGTCATACAGTTGAGAAGCGTCGTCTTGCCCGAGCCGGTGCCGCCGGAGATCAGCACGTTACAGCGCGATGCGCCGATGATCTCCAGCACCTTGGCGCCTTCCGGTGTGATCGAGCCGAACTCGACCAGGTTGGACATGCGCAGCTTGTCTTTCTTGAATTTCCGGATGGTGAGTGTGGGACCGTCCAGTGCCAGCGGCGGCGCGATGACATTCACCCGCGAACCGTCGGCCAGGCGGGCATCGCAGATCGGGCTGGCCTCATCGACCCGGCGGCCGACCTGGCTCACGATCCGCTGGCAGATATTCATCAGCTGGCCATTGTCGCGGAAGCGGATATTCGTCCGCTCCACCCGGCCCGACACTTCGATGAACACATCGCCCGCGCCATTGACCATGATGTCGGCGATATCATCGCGCGCCAGGAGCGGTTCCAGCGGTCCGTATCCGAGCACATCATTGCAGATGTCCTGCAGCAGGCGTTCCTGCTCGGCAATCGACATGGCGACATTCTTGATCGAGATGATCTCGGTGACGATGTCGCGGATTTCCTCGGCCGCCGTCTCATTGTCGAGCTGGGCCAGCGCGCCGAGATCGATCGTGTCGATCAGCGCGTTGAAGATGGTTGTCTTGACGGCGTAGTATTCGTCAGTGCGCTGCGAGTCCGCCGTGGTGGCGACCGGCTTCACTTTCGGCGCCGGCTTCGGCCCGACAGCGGCGGCCGGCTTGGCGGCGGGTTTCGGAGCCGGTTTCGGCGCAGCTGCAGGCTTCGGCGCTTCGGCCTTGGGCGCAGGCGCAGCGGAAGCCGGCGGGGCGGCCGGCTTCGGGGAAGGTCTGGGCGCTGTGGCGTCGCGCTTACCGAACATGGCTCAGATCACTTTCCAAACAGACCTCCGAAGAGACCTTTCTTGCGGGGGGCAGCGGCGCGGCCGGAGATCATCGTCGCGAGATGGGCAAAGCCCTCCGCCGCTTTCGATTTCGGATCGACCTCGGCAATCATCTGCCCATCATTGGCGGCCTTGCCGAAGAGCTGGGGCTCGAATGGCAGGACCAGGGCGGGCTGCACGCCCAGCGCCTCGGCGAAATCCTTCACCGGGATTTCCGGGCGCTTGGTCACGCCGGCCATGTTGACGACCACTTTCGGCGGTTCGTCATTCGGGCGCGAGGCATGCACCAGGTCGAACAGATTCTTGGCATTGCGCAGCGAGGCCAGCTCGGGCGTGACCACGACGACGACCTGGTCGGACGTCAGGATCGTGTTTTTCACCCAGGGCGACCAGGTGTGCGGCAGGTCCAGCGTGATGAAGGGCGCCTGGCGTTTGACCAGGTCGAGCACGGTTTCATAGGCCTCGGAGCCGAAATCCCAGTCCTTGTCCAGCGTGGCCGGCGCCGAGAACAGGGACAGGCGCTCGGTACACCGCACCAGAAGGCGGTCGAGCAGGGCTTCGTCCAGCCGGTCCGGGTCGGACAATGCATCGCCCAGCGTCTGGGCCGGGTCCTGGTTGAAGTCGAGACCGGCCGTCCCGAAGGACAAGTCCATGTCGACCAGGACGCAATCGGACTGGGCATTTTCCGAAATGCACCAGGCCGTGTTGTGCGCCACGGTCGAGGCGCCGACACCGCCCTTGGCCCCGATAAAGGCCACGGTCTTGCCGGCAAAGGGCGCTTCCGGGTCGAGATACTGGCCGGAAATCGTCTTGATCAGGTGCAGCGGCGACATCGGCGGCACCAGGTATTCACTCACGCCGCGCTTCATCAGCTCGCGATAGAGCGAGATGTCGTTGGCCGCGCCGATGATGATCACCTTGGTATCCGGATCGCAGCATCCGGCCAGTTCTTCCAGCTGGTCGAACAGGCCCTGGCCGCGCATGCCGGTCTCGATGATCAGGAGATCGGGCGTTGACTGGTTGACGAAGCGCTCGATCGCGGCAGGCAAACCGCCCAGCTCGACATCGACATGCGCTTTCGACAAGC
>CBDUFA010000390.1:0-2282 GCA_965366295.1 uncultured Hyphobacterium sp. | reverse complement strand
GACAGCAAATCCCGGTCACGACCGGCGAAGTGCTCGGCGCCAACAATGTGAACCCGTTCCGCACGATCGAGCGCCGCGATGTCGGTGTGCGCCTGGAAGTGCGCCCGCAGATCAATGAAGGCGACACGATCCGTTTGACCATCCGGCAGGAAGTCTCCTCCGTGGCGGGCACGGTCAGCGCCTCCTCGAACGAGCTGATCACCAATCAGCGCGAGATTTCCACCACGGTGCTGGCCGATAATGGCGAGATCATCGTGCTCGGCGGCCTGATCGAGCAGGACCGGCAGGAGAATGTCTCCGGCGTGCCGGGGCTGAGCGGCATCCCCGGTCTTGGCCGCCTGTTCCGTTCGGAAGGCGAATCCGTGGTCGAGCGCAATCTGATGGTTTTCATCCGCCCGACCATCATCCGCAGCGAAGCCGATATGCGCGATGCGACGGGCCGGTCCTATGGCCGTATCCGCGGGCGCCGCGGCGATAGCCGTCCGGGCGTCACAGACCTGGAAGCGATAGCCGATCTGCTGACCGGCTCGGCCGGAGAAGCGGGTTCGCAATGAGCGCCGCGCCCGCACGCCTGGCCTACGGTTTCGCCAAGTCGCGGGGCATTTTGTTCCGCGATGGCGACGCGCCGGCCTTTCTCCTGAAACGCGGCGGTGACCGGCTGGCGCTGATCGAGGCGCGCCGCGCCGTGGGGCGGACCGTGCCGGTGGAAGAGATCGACCCGGCGCAGTTCGAACGCGCCCTGTCGGACATCTATGCCTTCTCCGATGCCGAGGCGGGCTCGTTGGGTGAACAGGCCGAGAGCGAGAGCCTGAGCTCGCTGATCGACGAGATCCCGGCCTCGGCCGACCTGCTCGACTCGGCGTCGGATGCGCCGATCATCCGGCTGATCAACGGGCTGATTTCCGAAGCCATCCGGACCTCCGCCTCGGATATCCATGTCGAGCCCTATGAGGACCGCGTGGCCGTGCGCTACCGGATTGACGGTGTCCTGTCCGAGCGCGCCAGCCTGGCCCCGGCGCTGGCCTCGCCCCTGGTCTCCCGGATCAAGGTGATGTCGCGGCTGGATATCGCCGAAAAGCGCGTGCCGCAGGATGGCCGCCTGTCGCTGACTCTGGGCGGGAAAGGCGTGGATGTCCGCGTCGCGACCTTGCCCTCGCGCTTTGGCGAGCGCGTCGTTCTGCGCCTGCTGGACAAGGACCAGGCCCGTTTCACGCTCGACGAGCTGGGCATGGGCCGGGCCAATCTGACCGACATGAAAAAGGCGCTGGCCCAGCCCAATGGCATCATCCTGGTGACCGGTCCGACCGGGGCGGGCAAGACGACCACGCTCTACGCCGCGCTCAATCTGCTCAATGATTCCACGCGCAACATTCTCACCGTGGAAGACCCGGTCGAGTATGCGCTCGACGGCGTCGGCCAGACCCAGGTCAATGCCAAGGTCGGCATGACGTTCGCCGCCGGCTTGCGGGCCATCCTCCGGCAGGACCCGGACGTGGTGATGGTGGGCGAGATCCGCGATGTCGAGACCGCCAGCATTGCCGTGCAGGCCAGCCTGACCGGCCACCTCGTCCTGTCCACCGTGCACACGAATTCCGCCGTCGCGGCCGTCGCCCGGCTGCGCGATATGGGGGTGGAGAGCTTCCTTTTGGCCTCCACCCTGTCGGCGATCGTGGCGCAGCGGCTGGTGCGGCGCCTGTGCGGGCATTGCCGCGAAGAATATCCCGCCACCGCGTCCGAACGCGCAGCGATGGGCATCAATGCCGCCGGGCCGGTCACGCTCTGCAAGCCGAAGGGCTGTCCGCACTGCAAGGGGCTGGGCTATGCCGGCCGGGTCGGGCTCTATGAAGTGGTGCCGGTCGATGAAGGCCTGCGCGCCCTGATCCATGACAATGCGCCGGAAAGGAAGCTGGCCGATCATGCTTTCAAGGGCCGCAAGACGTTGTTCCAGGACGGGGTGTCCGCGGCGCTGAACGGTGAAACCAGCCTGGCCGAAGTGATGCGGGTCTGCCGCGAGGAGACGGACCGTGCCGGCGTTTGAATACGAAGCGCTCGACGGGGCGGGCAAACGCGCGCGTGGTTTCCTGAATGCGGATTCGGAAGTCGCGGCGCGGCGCGAATTGCGCCGCCGCAATCTGGCGCCGTTGAAAGTCGGGCGCAGCGACGAGAAAGCGGCCTCGTCCGGTCTGACCACGGGGTCGCCATGGCCCGCGAAGGCTCTGTCGCGCCGCGACCTGATGGTGTTCACCCGCCAGCTGGCGAGCCTGATCGAGGCCGGTATCCCG
>CBDUFA010000389.1:0-2288 GCA_965366295.1 uncultured Hyphobacterium sp. | reverse complement strand
CGGATGGACGGCGGTCGTCATGATGTTCTTTTCCGGCGTCGCGGCCATCGCGGGTGGTTTGCCATTGCCGCCTTTCATAGCGCTGGGCGGCATTATTGCCATGCCGTGGCGGCCTATCCTCGCCATGCGCAAGGATCCGCCATGGGAAGCTCTTCTGGCGGTACTGTTCGTCGGCTGGGCGGCGCTCAGCTGGACCTGGTCGCCCTACGACCAGCCTGACCAGGCCATCAAGCTGCTGGTCGGGATTCCGCTCTATGCCGCCTTTGCGCTTGCGGTCTCGCGCCTGCAGGGAAAATGGCGGGCTAGGGCGGAAGCCGCCTTCATCTTCATGGCCTTCATGGCCTCGATCTACCTGTTCACCGAATACGTGAATGGCGGCGAGGCGACGCTGGCCTACAAGGTGGTGGTGGAAGGCGCGATCGCAGGTGATCAGCACACCATCAACGAGGTCAATCGCAGCCTCGGACATGGCGCCCTGCTGGCCATTCTGTTTGCGGGGCCGGCCGCGGCGCTGGCCTGGCGCGAAGGTGGTCCGCTGATCGGGCTCCTGCTGCTGGTGCTGACCGGCATGATGTCGCTGGGCTTCGGCCTGCAGGTGAATGCGGTGGCTTTCATGTTTGCCACCATCGCCGCTGTCCTGGCCTATCACTGGCCGCGCGGCACGTTATCGGCGATTTTCGGCGGCATGGCCGGGGCATTCATTGTCGTGCCCCTGACCCTGCCCTCAATTGCGGGCGCGCTGCCGGAGGCCATTCGAAGCCGCCTCCCGGAATCCTGGGAAATCCGGCTGGAGATCTGGCGCTTTACCGGCGACCGCCTGTCCGAGCGGCCCTGGCTGGGCTGGGGGCTGGATGCCGGCCGCGTCATCGATGCCGAGGCGGAAATCCGTGGGACGACGCAACAACTCCTGCCGCTGCACCCGCACAATGCACCCTTGCAGGTCTGGCTCGAGACCGGCGCTTTCGGGGCCATCCTGCTGGCCTTTGCATTGGTCATGATGGGCGGGCGCATTGCCGGTGCTCCGCTATTGTCGCGCCTTCAGGCCTCAGCCATCGCCTGGGTGGCCATGGCGTATTTCTGCTTCATCTTCTTCAGCTATGGCATCTGGCAGGAATGGCATGCGGCTGCGCTGGCTGTCGCCATTGCCGGTGCCAGCTTCCTCTCCGCCCGCCGGCCATCGGCATGACCATGCCCTCGATCAGCGCGGTCATGGTGAGCTGGCAAACCGGTCCGGCGCTGTTTGATTCCGTCGCGGCCGTGCTCGCCGATGAGGACATCGCCGAGCTCATCCTCGTCGATCATGAAAATCCCGAAGCCGATCGCGTCCGCATCGACGCGCTGGCCGCTGCCGAGCCGCGCCTGAAAGTCCTGCGCACGGACCAGAATCTCGGCTTCGGACGCGGCTGTAATCTGGGTGCGAAGGCGGCGTCGGGTGATATCCTGTTCTTCATCAATCCCGATGCCCGGCCGGAGCCGGGTGCGGCGCGCCGCCTCGCGGATATCCTGACGGAACCAGCCGGCACCGCCATTGCCGGGGCAAGAATTCTCGACGAGCAGGGGAGAGAGCAAAGCGGATCGCGGCGCCGCGAACTGACGCTCTGGCGCGCGCTTGCCACCTTCTCGGGGCTCGCTGCCGCCGGCCTGGCCAAGCCGTTCGGGCAGGAGGGTGAACCGGTGCCGGATGGCCCGGTCCGGGTGGCGGCGATCTCTGGTGCGGCCTTCGCGATCCGGGCGACGGGCTTTTCGGCGCTGGGCGGCTTCGATGAGGCCTTCTTCCTGCATGTCGAGGACATTGATCTCTGCAAGCGAGCCCGGAGCGTTTGGTTCGTACCGGACGCGATTGTCCATCATGCCGGCGGGACCAGCCGGTCCAGCCGCTTTGCGGTCGAGCTGGAAAAGGCCAAGAGCTTCCTGCGCTATTTCTGGAAGCACGCGCACGGCGCGGCGGGACGCGCCTCGGCTATCCTCGCAGCTCCCTTCATTCTCACCGCGATCATGTTGCGGGCGCTAATGCTTGAAGTCGCCGGCTTGTTCCGGCGCTAGGCGGGAAAGCCACCGGCTTTCGACAGCATGGATTCGACCGGGTGTTTCAACCCCTCGGTCTCCAGCCATTTCGCGGTCTCGACCAGCTTGTCGAGATCGAGCCCTGTCTCGAACCCGCCGCGCTCGAGCATGTAGACCACGTCCTCCGTGGCGACATTCCCGGTCGCGGCCGGAGCAAACGGACAGCCGCCAATGCCGCCGACCGAGGCGTCGATGACATCGACGCCGGCCTCGACCGCAGCATA
>CBDUFA010000388.1:0-2289 GCA_965366295.1 uncultured Hyphobacterium sp. | reverse complement strand
CTTCTTGCCGAGCAGGACGCCATCGCCGACCTCGATGTGCTGGAGTTCGGTGGTCAGCTGACCGCCCGGCGCCTTGATTGAGTAGAATTCCAGCTCTTCATCCCAGGTCGGGCTGCAGATGGAATAAGCGCGCAGCACCGGCTTCCCGCCGATCATCAGCCCGATCATGATGAATTCACCTGCGCGGAAGCGGAAGGCTTGAGGCCGCGTGATGCGGAAGGAAAACAGTGTGTCCGTCCAGTGCTTTACAGTGGTAACGCGCTCAACCGTACAGGTCTTCGGCGGCGTGTAGTCATCGGTCAGGATATTGTCGAACATCGGCGGATTCCGGCAGGTGTGAAGCTTTGGCGCTTCCTTAGCCTCTGGCGCCGGGAAATGCACGGGGTCAGGTGTCGCAGGGCGAGCGAGCTTCGCGAAACCCTATGGCACCGGACAGGGTGAGCGGTGCTTGATGGCGCTGATCGAGAAATTCGTCTCGATCGCGCCAATGCCGGGGATGACGTGGAGGTGGTCCTTGAGGAAGCGCTCATAACCGTCATGCCCGGTCACCACCACTTCGAGCAGGTAATCCTGCCCGCCGGACATGAGGTGGCACTCGATCACCTGTTCGACCGCGGCAATCCGTTTCTCGAACGTTGTGACGGTCTGCGAGGAGTGGTCGGTCAGCCGGATGCGCACGAAGGCCGTCACGGCAAGGCCGCAGGCCTTGCGCCCGATCTCGGCATTATAGCCGCGGATGAAACCGTCCGCCTCCAGCGCACGGACTCGTTTCAGGCAGGGCGAGGGCGACAGGCCGACTTCGTCCGCCAATGCCTGGTTGGTCAGCCGTCCGTCGCGCTGAAGTGCCATCAGGATCTTCTTGTCGAGGGAATCCAGTCGCCTCATGGCAGGATCTGTCCAATTTATAGTCTTCGCTAGCAGAATACGGCAGCACATGCCGAAAACAAGACGCTAATCTGACATTAATCAGGGAGGTCGTCATGGACGGTTCTGGCAAGATCACGCGCGAGAAGGGATTTTCCACACGCGCCATTCACGAGGGCTATTCCCCTCGTAGCGAGCATGGCGCGCTGACGCCGCCCCTGCACATGGCCTCAACCTTCACCTTCGACAGTGTCGAGGATGCCGGCGCCGCCTTTGCCGGCGAGAAACCCGCCCATATCTATTCGCGGATTTCCAACCCGACCCTCGACTTGCTGGAAAAGCGCGTGGCGTCGCTGGAGGCGGCCGAGGCCGGCGTAGCCTTCGGGTCGGGCATGGGGGCGATCACCGCCGTGCTCTGGAGCCTGGTCGGACCGGGTGACGAGATTCTCGTCGACAAGACGCTCTATGGCTGCACTTTTGCCTTCCTGCATCACGGCCTCGCGAAATTCGGCGTCAAGATTTCCACCGTCGACATGACCGACATGGACGCGCTCGGCGCCGCGCTGCAGAGCCGGCCGCGCATTGTCTATTTCGAAAGCGTGGCCAATCCGAACATGCGGGTCATGGACATCGCCGCCATTACCGCGAAGGCCCGCACAGCCGGCGCTTTGTCGATCGTCGACAACACCTATTGCTCGCCTTACCTGACGCAGCCGATTCCGCTGGGCGCCGATATCGTCGTGCATTCCGCCACCAAGTATCTCGGCGGACATGGCGACCTGATCGCCGGTATCGCCTGTGGCTCGGGGGAGCTGATGGAACAGGTGCGGCTGTACGGGCTCAAGGACATGACCGGCGCCGCCCTTTCGCCCTTCAATGCCATGCTGATCCTGCGCGGCCTCAAGACGCTCGGTCTGCGCATGCGCGAGCACTCGGCCAATGCCGATACCGTCGCACGCTTTCTCGAAGCGCGCCCGGAAGTCAGCTGGATTGCCTGGCCGGGCCTCGACAGCTTCGCGCAGCGCGAGTTGGCCGCGCGCCAGATGCGCCTGCCCGGCGGTATGATCGCGTTCGAGATCGAGGGCGGGAAAGACGCTGCCATGCGCTTCATGAACCGCCTGCAGATGATCCAGCGTGCGGTCAGCCTTGGCGATGCCGAAACGCTGATCCAGCACCCGGCCTCGATGACGCACTCTACCTACACCGAGGAAGAACAGGCGCATCATGGTATCACGCCGGGCCTGATCCGCCTGTCGGTCGGTCTCGAGGATGTCGAGGACATCCTGGCCGACCTCGCCCAGGCGCTGACTTCCTGACAGTGCTGTCACTTGCCGCCCCCCGGGGTGGGCACTAGTGTCCCGGCCATCAATTCACGGATGATCCGGGGAGGCATCATGTTCCGTACAGCCGCCGCGCTGACCGCCA
>CBDUFA010000387.1:0-2301 GCA_965366295.1 uncultured Hyphobacterium sp. | reverse complement strand
CTTTGCCAATCCGATTTCCTCGCGGAATCCGGCGAGGATTGGGTCGGGGGATTCTGCGTCACGGCGGGAGAAACCGGCGACCGGATCGCGGCCTTCAAACAGGCCAATGACGATTATTCGGCGATCATGTTGGCCGCCCTGGCGGACCGGATTGCCGAAGCCTTTGCCGAATATCTCCACGAACGCGTCCGCAAGGACATCTGGGGCTATGTGCCGGACGAGGCGTTGTCCAATGTGGAGCTGATCAAGGAAGCCTATCAGGGTATCCGCCCCGCGCCGGGCTACCCGTCACAGCCGGACCACACGGAGAAGCGCACCCTTTTTGACCTGCTTGATGCGCCCGCCAATTGCCGTGTCGATCTCACCGAGACATTGGCGATGACGCCGGCGTCCTCGGTGTCCGGCCTCTATATCGCTCACCCGGACAGCGAATATTTCGTCGTCGGGCGGATCGGCGAGGACCAGGTCGAGGACTACGCAAAGCGCAAGGGCTGGACGCGAGCCGAGACCGAAAAGGCGCTGGCCCCGATCCTCGGCTATGAACCCGGGACCGAGGCCAAAAAGGACGCGGCCTGATCGGTAGGCCTGAATCTCGCCATCATTCCCCCTGAAGTTGTGCACGTCTCAAACGGGGAGGAGATGATGTTCCAGAAATTGGCAATCGCGCTTTCACTTTTGGTGGCACCTGCCACTCATGCGCAATGGATGGCCGAACAACGCCTGCTCAGCCTTTTCCAGATGATTCCCGAAGACTTGGAAAGTCTCGATCCAGAAGACGCCAATTATCAAAACCCGATCCAGATATTGAGCTGGGTGGGGCGTGAAGACATTGCTGAGGCGATGCTCGAAAACGCGCCTGAATTGATCCGAACGGTAGATTGCCCGGAAATCGGATCGCTGAATGCCCTTTTTGACGAGATTGCCGAAGATCCGTCCGGACCGCAGATCGTAATGCTCAATGAAACGCATTTTGACCCTCGCCATCGCATGGTTGCACAAAGGCTGGCAGAAATTCTTGCCGAGCAAGGCTTTGCCTATTTCGCAGCAGAGACCTTCAACATTCGGGTTGCGGAAGGCCGGGTGCCCGGCTCAGTGCCGTTCAATATTGGTGCCTATTCTTACGAACCCATTTATGCTCGCATGCTGCGCGGCATTGACGATCTCGGCTTGTCGCCCTTGGCCTATGAGCAAAGACCGGAACAGCAGCCGGAAAACCCGGAAACTTGGGAAGCGCGCATCAACGCGCGTGAGATTGCGCAGACAGAAAACCTAATGGCGGCTCTGTTCGAGCACACCCCCGACGCACGGGTCTTCATCTATGTGGGAGGCGGGCATCTTCAGGAGCAGCCGGTCTATCGTGAAGGCCGCGAAGAAGTGCGCTGGTTCGGAAACCGGCTGGCGGAAGCCACGGGCGTAAATCCGGTCACGATCGTTCAATATCCGTGTGTTTCAGAATCAGGAGCCGTCTGGGCTGACGGAAGCGAAACGTCATCTGCAGGAAGAGTCGACTATTTCATTGGCCACCCACCGCTCGAATTTGAACGCAACCGCCCGACATGGCGGCGCGAAATCGGCGACATCGACATAGAAATTCCGGCCGAACTTCTCTCAGATAATGACCGGATCGTTGTCGAAGCGCACCCGGTTGGAGGGACTACCGACGACGTGGCGATCGAGCGCTTGATGCTGTGGCCGGGAGAAGACATTCCGCTTCTTTTGCCGCCCGGCCGGTATGACCTTCGCTCGTATACGAGCGAAGGTCTCCTGGCAGGTCCGGTTGAGATCACGGTCGGCGAATAGGCCGCCTAGAAGCGGCCGGACTGGTAGTCCATCATCGCCTGGCGAACCTCGCCTTCCGTGTTCATCACGAACGGCCCGCCGCGTGCGACCGGCTCGCGCAGGGGCCGGGCGGCGATCAGCAACAGGCGGGCGCCGTCATTGCCGGCTTCCAGCCGTGTCAGCTCGCCTTCACCCAGCACGCCCAACTCGCCACGATTGATCGCCATCGGCGCCTCGCTCCCGGTGCGCGGCAACAGGACCGAACCGTCATGCACGGCCACGATGGCCGAGTGCTGGGCCGGCAGGGCTTCCTCGAAGACGGCATTCGCTTCGAGGTGAATCTCGGCGAAGAAGGGCTGAACGGTGATATTCCTCACCGGGCCTTCCACGCCGGTCGATGTCTTGCCGGCGACGATCTTCGCGACCGCGCCTTCACGGACATCGGCGGGAATCTGGTCGGCCGTGTACTCCTGGTAGCCGGCCGGCTTCATCTTTTCGGCGCGCGGCAGATTGATCTCGGGA
>CBDUFA010000386.1:0-2312 GCA_965366295.1 uncultured Hyphobacterium sp. | reverse complement strand
CGGTGGCGCAGGTCCGCGCCTGCGCCCAGGAGCTGGTCCGCTTTGCCAAGAAGACAGGTTGTGCCGTCATCCTGGTCGGCCATGTTACCAAGGACGGGCAGATCGCCGGTCCGCGCGTGGTCGAGCACATGGTGGACGCGGTGCTCTATTTCGAAGGCGAGCGCAGCCACCAGTTCCGGATCCTGCGCGCGGTGAAGAACCGCTTCGGCCCGACCGACGAGATCGGCGTGTTCGAAATGGGCGATGCCGGCCTGCAGGAAGTCGAGAATCCGTCCGCCCTGTTCCTCAATGACCGCGGCGACACGACGCCGGGCGCAGCGGTTTTTGCCGGCATGGAAGGCACCCGCCCGGTGCTGACGGAAATCCAGGCGCTGGTCGCCGCGTCGCCGCTGGGCACGCCGCGCCGGACGGTCGTGGGCTGGGATTCCGGGCGCCTGTCGATGGTGCTCGCCGTGCTCGAAGCGAGATGCGGGCTTTCATTTGGCGGCCGTGACGTTTATTTGAACGTCGCAGGAGGCCTGAAGATCGGCGAACCGGCCGCCGATGTGGCCGTGGCGGCAGCAATCGTCTCGTCCATGCTCAATGCGCCCATCCCCGCGGATGCGGTCGTGTTCGGCGAGATGAGCCTGTCAGGCGATATCCGGGCGGTCGGACGGAATGAGGCGCGTTTGAAGGAAGCAGCGAAACTCGGCTTTTCACAGGCACTCGCCCCGCTGTCGGCCAGCGAGGGACATGCGCCCGTGACCGTGCGCGGCCTGTCGACCGTGGTCGATCTCGTCACCACGATCAGCGCCTGGCAGCAGGAGGACTAGGCGATGGGCGGCCTCACCCCGATCGACGGCGCCATCCTCCTCTTCATCGGGGCTTCGGCCTATCACGCCCTTGTCCGCGGATTTGTCAGCGAAGCCCTGTCGATGACAGCGGCCATTGTCGCCGCGATTGCCGCGCTCTGGAGCCGCCCGCTTTTTGTCACGCTCGCAGACGATTTCGTGCCCGGCGGCTGGATTGCCAACCTGGTGACGCTGGCCATCGTCTTCACCCTGGTTTTCATGGCGGTCAGCTTCCTGACCGCGCCGATGCGCGCGAATGTGAAGCGCGGCGATGATGTCGGCTTCGCCGACCGGACGCTCGGATTCTTCTTCGGCATTGTGCGCGCCCTGCTCGCACTCGGCTTCTTCCTGATCATCGCCAGCCTGGCCAATCGCGGCGAGCCGCCGTCACAACTGACCGATGCGCGCCTCTATCCGCTGGTGAACACCTCGGCACGGCTGCTGCAATCGCTGGCGCCGGGGGATTCGCAAATCGGGCGGACAGATCCTATATCGCCGGCTCAGGACAGGCCGGGCCCGGGCGAAGAGGGCTATGACGCGCGCGACCGCGACCGGCTCGATGAACTGATCGGCAATGCCAGCGAGGATGATGACGGATGAGATTTCCGGCTCCCCCCCTGCCCTATGATCCCGCGTCGGATCATTTGCGGGAAGAATGCGGCGTCTTTGCCGTTTACGGCGCGCAGGATTCCGCTCTGCTCATTGCGCTCGGCCTGCACGCCTTGCAGCACCGCGGGCAGGAAAGCTGCGGCATCGTCACGCTGGACGGCGAACGGGTTTATGCCGAACGGCATATGGGCCTGGTCGGCGAGCATTTCGCGGATGGCGAGACGCACAAGCGGCTGAAAGGCAATATCGGCATCGGCCATGTCCGCTATTCGACATCCGGTGGCACGGTGATCCGCAATATCCAGCCGCTTTATGCCGATGTGCGCGGTGGCGGCATTGCCGTGGCGCACAATGGCAATCTGACCAATGCGCGCGGCCTGCGCGAGGAATTGGTGTCGTCGGGCGCGATCTTCCAGTCGACCAGCGATACCGAGGTTATCCTGCAGCTCGCCGCGCGGTCCGAACGGGCCAGCTCGGCCAAGCGCTTCCTGTCGGCACTGAAACAGATCGAGGGCGCCTTTGCCCTGGTCTCGATCGTCAATGGCAAGCTGATCGCGGCGCGCGACCCGTATGGCATCCGCCCGCTCGTGCTCGGCGATCTCGACGGGGCGGTGATCCTCGCCTCGGAAACCTGCGCACTGGACGTGATCGGCGCGCAATATGTCCGCGATATCGAGCCGGGCGAAGCCATTATCGTCAGCGAGAAGGGGCTGAAGTCGGAACGCTTCGCCCCGGAGAAAAGCCCGCGCCATTGCGCGTTTGAATACATCTATTTCGCGCGCCCGGATTCCTGCATTGGCGGGATCAGCGTCTATGAGGCGCGCAAGGAAATGGGCCGGCAGCTCTACAAGGATGCACCGGCAGACGTCGATG
>CBDUFA010000385.1:0-2332 GCA_965366295.1 uncultured Hyphobacterium sp. | reverse complement strand
GCGCATCGGGCGCACGGCGCACATCTTCCAGCCCGGTCAGCAGGATTTTCCACACCCGGGTCAGCTGCGCGATGGAGAGATTGTCCGCCAGCGCAACGAGGCGCTGGATGGTTTCCCTGGCTTCGGCCAGGTCCGTGTCCGGCCCGGCAGCCTTCACCCGGGTGATGGCGTGAACATAGTCGAGGCAATCGCGCGTGATGATCGCCGGATCGCCCCCGGAATCGTACAGCGAGGCGATCTCTGCGAGCGCCTTGGCATGATCGCCCGCCAGTGCGGCTTCCAGCAGGTCAAGCACCCGGGCCCGGTCGGCAAGCCCCAGCATATCGCGGATCTGCAGCGCCGTGACCGGCCCGTCCTCGCCTTCGCCCTGGACAATGGCCTGGTCCAGCAGGGACAGCGCATCGCGCACCGAGCCTTCGGCCGCCCGCGCGATCAACGCCAGCCCGTCGGCTTCGACATTCGCGCCTTCCTTCTCGCAGATGCGGGCGAGATGGTCGCTCAACACGTCACGGTCAACACGCTTCAGGTCAAAGCGCTGGCACCGCGACAGCACGGTTACCGGCACCTTGCGGATCTCCGTTGTCGCGAAGATGAATTTCACGTGCGGCGGCGGCTCTTCCAGCGTCTTCAGAAGCGCGTTGAAGGCCGAGTTCGACAGCATGTGCACTTCGTCGATCACATAGACCTTGTAGCGCGCCGACACCGGCGCATAGCGCACACCTTCGAGGATTTCGCGGATATCGCCGACGCCGGTGCGCGAGGCCGCATCCATTTCCATGATGTCGACATGGCTGCCCTTCTGGATGGCCGCGCAATGCTCGCCCGGCGGGTCCAGCCGGATCGAGGGCTCGTTAATGTCGCCGAACACATAATTCAGCGCCCGGGCGATCAGGCGCGCCGTCGTCGTCTTGCCAACGCCGCGCACCCCGGTGAGCATATAGGCATGGGCGATCCGGCCGGACTTGAAGGCGTTGGTGAGCGTGCGCACCATCGCGTCCTGGCCGATCAGCTCCTCGAAATTCGTGGGGCGGTATTTGCGCGCCAGGACCTGGTAGCCGGCATCGCTCTGCGGCGTATCGAGCCCCAGAGACGGCCCCGGATCGGTGTCCGTCATCTGTTCGGGCGCGTCGTCCATGACCTCAAATCTGGGCTGATTCCGGAGCTAGGTGGAAGACCGGACAGCGACCCGGAGCGAAACTCGTTACGGCTGCTTCCTTCCGGACCTGACCGGGTTGGCGAGGCGTCCGTCCGCGCCGGTCTTCCACTTGCCAATATCGGCTTTTACGCCGCGCTTCGCAAGGCGGCGGAGTCAGTCGCGGCGAAGATAGATCACCGTGCCCCGGAACTGCGGCCCCAGCGGGCATTCCAGCCGCGCTCGTCGACATGCACGAACGGCCCGTGCGCCGAGGTCGAGCCATATTCGCCCAGCCCGCCATGGAGATGGGTGTTTTCCGGCGACTGCAACAGGCCATCGACCAGGTCGTAGAGCGCGCCGGCATCGCGCCGGTCAAGCACGCCATCGCCGTTGAGATCGTCCATGATCCCGTCGCCATCCTCGTCGATATAGATATCCGCCGCGCCGCCATAGACATGGCGCGAATAGCGGCCATTGCCGATCGCGGCATTATAGGACGGCGTGCGATAGCCGCTCATCACCACGAAACCGTCCGTGCGCCAGCCATGGTCGTTGACCTCGGCCAGCAACCATTCGAGCTTGATCAGCAGGGGTTCGCGGACCACGGCATAACGCACCGGCCCGCCGTCCTGCTTGCACAGGAACTGGCCCAGCGTGAAATGCGGGGAGATCGGCAGATCGCGCAGTTCCGGCGGCACTTCGATAAAGCCGTCCGGCGGCAGATAGACGTCCTCGCCGCGATAGGGCGCTTCCGGATAGGCCCCGATGGCATAGCCGTTGAGACTGCCATTCTCGATATCATCGGCCGGGTGCAGCACGAACACGTTCAGCCGCATCAGTTCGCCGGCCGCATTGCGGGCCTCGACCAAATGATGTCCGGGCGTGTCCGGCGCCTGCCAGACGGCACGGCCGGTCGTGTCGCCGGCAAACCCGCTTTCCGCGCTGAAAGTCACGTCGTCGCCTGCTGAGAAGGTGACGGTTTCGCCCGGCATGACGAGGGTCGAGAAAATCGAATAATCGGTTTCGACGCCGTCATTGATGCGCACGGAAAACCCGATACGGCCATCATTGAAGGCGGGCCGGAATTGTCCCGGATCAGCCGGGGCAGCCGCCCCCATATCCGACGCCAGGCTGGCTGGCATGACTGTGGTCAACATCAGGCCTGCGAGCAGGAATTTCAGCTGTTTCATCGCGAAC
>CBDUFA010000384.1:0-2334 GCA_965366295.1 uncultured Hyphobacterium sp. | reverse complement strand
GCTCGCCATTATTGATGTTGAGCACATCGACCTGCTCATAGGGCAGGATGCCGGAGGCTTCCAGCAGGTCCAGGTCGATCGAGATCGAGCCTTCATAGTGAAGGTCGGCCTCGGTCACCGTGGCGCGGTGGAGCTTGGCTTTCATCATTTTCATACGCATGGCGAGGCCTTTGAACGCTGGCGATGTTGCGGCGCATATAACCGAAATGCAGCCCGGGATATAGTGCGGGTTGTGATATCCGCAACGGAGCCTTGCCGATGAGCCGACTCGCCGCCCTGCAACATGCCATGTCACCGGACATTGCCGTCAATCTGGCGACGGCCGGGCGGATGCTGGAAACTGCCGCGAACGCGGGCGCAAAGCTCGCCGTGTTCCCCGAGCTCCAGCTTTCACCCTTCTTTCCGGTCCGGCGCGGACACGATGCGACGCGTTACGCGATGCAAGCCGATGACCCGGCCCTCGAGGCCCTTGGCGAGATGGCCCGCCAGCATGGCATTGTCGTGGTGGCGAATGTCTATTTCCAGGATGCGCAGGGCGAACGGTTCGATGCCTCGCCGGTCTTCGATGCCGATGGCACGCTGCTGGGCATCCCGCAAATGGTGCATATCGCCCAGTTCGAGAGTTTCTGGGAGAAAGACTATTACGCCTCCGGCGCCGGCTTCGAAGTCTACGACACCGCGGCCGGCCGGCTCGGCATCGTGATCTGCTATGACCGGCATTTCCCCGAAAGCTATCGCGCCTGCGCACTCCAGGGTGCCGAGATCATCGCGACGCCGACCTGCAACCTCGCCGGTGAACCGCTGGACCTATTCGCATGGGAAATGCGGACGCTGGCGATGCAGAACTCGGTCTATTCCATCCTCGCCAATCGCTGCGGCGTTGAAGACGGCACCGCCTATGGCGGTCATTCCGTCATTGCCGGTCCGGACGGCTCGCTTCTGGCGCAGGCGGGGGATGGCGAAACGGGATTGACCGCGGCCTATGACCTCGGCCGCCGCGCCGAATTCGCGCGAAACGCCAACTGGCTCGGCGAACTCAAGCCCTGGCTGAAACCAGGTTTCCAATCCACGTCTTGATCTTGCCGCTTTCCTGTTGCCGGATGCCGCCAGGAACAGGGAGATGCCCATGAAACGCGCAGCAATCTGGTTGGCTGTCCTGGTGCCAATGGCGCTCGCAGCCTGTGACAATACGGACGCGCCCTCCGATCGGGAGCGCGTCGCCAACTATACGTACGAGGCACCCGGCGATGACGGAATACTGGTCACCGGGTCCCGGGTCGCGCGAAGCGAATTTTCCTCGGTCAGCCCCATTCAGGTCGCCGCGGGGGAAACCGCTGGCGCGACAAGCGACGCCGTAGACCAGTCCGAGGCGCCGGAAGACGAGAATCCGAACTTCCTTGCTTATAGCTACAACATGGCTGTCGAAGCGCCTGCAGCGCAGATCAACGGGCTGTTCGAGCAACACCGTGAGGCCTGCCTCGCCGCCGGGGCCAACGTCTGCCAAGTGATCAATGCCAATTTGTCCAACCAGGTCGCAGATCGGGTATCCGGCCGGCTGCAGATCCGCGCCTTTCCCGACTGGCTGGAAACCTTTCGCGGGACGGTGGCCGCGGATGCCGAAGCCGCTGACGGGCGGCTCATTTCAGAGACGACATCGGCAGAAGACCTGTCCTCACCTATCCTTGATACACGGGCGCGGCTTTCAGCGCAGACCGCCTTGCGCGACCGGTTGCAGGTCCTTCTGGAAACCGAGGGCGCAAGCGTGGAGGAACTGATCCGCGTGGAACGCGAACTGGCCCGGGTGCAAGGCGATATCGAGAGCGCAACGTCACGACTGCGCTATCTGGAACGCCGGGTCTCGATGTCGGTTCTGGCAGTCAATTACAGCTCTGAGCCGGTGCCATTCCGGTCCGCTACCGTCAATCCGGTGGTCGCGGCATTTAATGACTTCTTCGACATCATTGCCGACGGGCTGGCAGACGTGATCCGCGTGATCGCGGCCATATTGCCCTGGCTGCTCCTGATCATCCCGGCAATTTACCTGCTGCGCTGGATGTGGCGGCGGCGTAGCGTGAAGAAGGCGGCAGCGAAAGGGAAGGCCTAGCCTTCCCGCCACTTCTCCATCGACGAGGAGATCGCAAAAGTCTCGCGGTATTTCGGGCTGTCGGACGGGCGCGGCGGCCGGTCCCTCGTCAGCTCCATGATCTCGGCGAGCTTGTTGTGGGCCGCGCCTGACTGGCCGGCGCCGATATAGGCGTGCAGCTCGACCAGCGCATTGGAGAGCGGATCGTCGGCACGGATGACGAAATAGGGCTCATCATCGGCCAGATCGTC
>CBDUFA010000383.1:0-2335 GCA_965366295.1 uncultured Hyphobacterium sp. | reverse complement strand
AAGCGGTGATGCCGCAAGCCCGCAATCTGGTGATCAACGCCATCCGCTCGATGACGATTTCCGACGGCATTTCCATCCTGCGAGGCCCCGACACGGCGGCGACGCAATATCTGCGCGGCCGCACGGAAACTTCGCTGACGGGCCTTTTGCGCCCGCCCATGGAAGACACGCTGGCCGCGTCCGGTGCCTATTCCGCGCTGGACCAGGCCGCGGGCCTGGTCGACCGGCAATCCGGTATCGGCCAGCTTTTCGGCCGCGGAGCCCGCTCTGGTGCACGCGATTTTCGCGGCGAGGTCACCGATTTCGCGGTTGAAAAAGCCCTCGACGGGGTATTCCACTATGTCGGCGAGGAAGAACGGACACTCCGCCGCAATCCGACCGGCCGGGCCGGGGATCTGCTGAGGGGATTGTTCGGACAATAAGCCATAAAGGGGGAGAACATGGCGCGCGTACTGGTAACCGGGATCAGCGGCTTCATCGCCAAGCATGTGGCGCTGCAACTGCTTCAGGCCGGACATGATGTCGTCGGCACGGTCCGCGACACGGCCAAGGGCGACCAGGTCAGGGACACGCTCGTCCGCCATGGCGCCGACCACAACCGGCTCAGCTTCGCCGAGGCCGACCTTACCCGCGATGACGGCTGGGCCGAGGCGGCGGCGGGTTGCGATTATGTCCAGCACCTCGCTTCGCCCTTCCCGCTGGAACAGCCACGCGACCGCGAAGCACTGGTGCCGCCTGCACGCGACGGCATGTTGCGGGTCGTGGAAGCGGGGATTGCGGCCGGCGCAAAGCGCATCGTCGTTACCTCCTCCCTCGCCGCGGTGATGTATCACCCCAAACACAAGGGTGATTTCGAAGCCGGGCCGGACGACTGGTCCGATCCGGAATGGTCCGCCATTTCCGCCTATATTGTCTCCAAGACCCGCACCGAGCAGGCGCTCTGGGCCTATCTCGACGAGCAGGGCGAACGCGAGCGGGCCACCGTCATCAATCCCGGCCTCGTGCTCGGCCCGGCCCTGGATGAACGCGTCGGCACCTCGCTCTACCTGGTCGAGGCCATCCTGAAGGCCGCCTACCCGGCCCTGCCGCCGATCTCCTTCCCGACGGTCGATGTCCGCGATCTAGCCGCGCTGCACGTGGCGGCAATGGAGTCGCCCAATACCGCCGGACAACGTCTGCTGGCCGCGGCGGACACCGTGACCATGCAGGAGATTGCGCTGATCCTGAAAGACGCTTTCCCGGCATTTGCGCGCAAGATTCCGACCAAGGAATTGCCGGTCTGGCTGGTCCGGATCATGGCGAATTTCGACCGCTCCTTGCGCTCGATCACCTCCGATCTCGGCCGCCGCCGGATGGCGAAGACCGCCTATGTCACGGAAAAGACCGGCATCGCCTTCCGCCCGGCCCGGGAAGCCGCCATTGCCGCAGCGGAATCCCTGATCGAGTACGGCATCGTCAAGCCGCCGAACTAGCCGCCCGACAGGATCCGCATCAGCTCACCGGTGATGTAGGCGCCATAGGTGCCGACGATATAGCCCAGCACGGCGAGCAGCACGCCCACCGGCGCCAGCGCCGGGTGGAAGGCCGAGGCCACGACAGGGGCCGAGGCGGCGCCGCCGATATTGGCCTGGCTGCCCACCGCCATGAAGAACATCGGCGCCTTGATCAGGATCGCGACCGTGATCAGCAGGCCGGCATGGATGGCCACCCAGAACAGGCCGATCAGGAAATATTCCGGGTTTGCGAAGATGGCGGTGATGTCCATGCGCATGCCGATCGAGGCGACGAGAATGTAGATGAAGACGCGCCCCACCTTCATCGCACCGGTCGCCTGCAGATCGCGTAACCGCGTGAAGGACAGCACCACGCCGACCCCCGTCGCGACCACGATCAGCCAGAAAAACCCGCTGGTCAGCGAGAAGCGCGTCAGCACCGGGAAATTGGCGGCCAGCCAGGGCGCGAAATTGTCCGCCACCAGATGGCCCAGTGCGACCACGCCGAAGGCGACAGCCAGCATGTAGATAAGGTCGTTCAGCTGCGGGGCGCGCGATGTCTTCTGCTCGAACTCCTCGGCCTTCAGCCGCAAATGGTCGATCGCCGAGACGTCGGCCCCGATCCGCTTGTCGAACCGCGCCGGGTTGGCCGCGATGTAAAGCAGCACCGCCATCCAGACATTGGCGACGATCACGTCGACCGGCAGGACGATCTCGCATCCGGCCTTCTGCGCGGCCGCCTCGATCTCGCGGGCGGTGTCCAGCTTGTCGTACTCGCACAGCGACTTGCCGATCCCGTGGCCGTTGGCGGCCAGGAAGGTGTTGGCCATGCCGCCGCCGAT
>CBDUFA010000382.1:0-2342 GCA_965366295.1 uncultured Hyphobacterium sp. | reverse complement strand
CCAATCGCGGCATGGGAACGCATATGGGCTATATCGCGGTCGACCGCTGAACCCGACCAGCCCCCGTACGCAAAACGCCCCGCGCGACATTCGCCGGGGCGTTTTCGTATGCGGGCCGGTGCGCGGAGCCGGCGTCTCAAGCCGGCAGGCAAGCGGGGCCTAGCGCTCGCTCGACGACTGCTTCTTGTCGCCGAAGAGGCCCTGTTCGGAAAACTGCATGATGGCGGGGCCGAGGATGACGGCGAACAGGACCGGAAGGAAGAACAGGATCATCGGCACGGTCAGCTTCGGGGGAAGGGCTGCCGCCTTCTTTTCAGCGGCGTTCATACGCATCTCGCGGCTTTCCTGAGCTAGAACCCTGAGCGCGTGGGCCACGGGCGTGCCGTAGCGCTCGGCCTGGATCAGCGCCTGGCTGACGCTCTTGACCGCATCGAGTCCGGTACGGGCGGCGAGGTTCTCGTAAGCCTGACGGCGCTCCTGCAGGAAGGACAACTCGGCATTGGTGAGCACGAATTCCTCGGCGAGGTCGACGGACTGCATACCGATTTCCTCGGCCACGCGCCGGAAGGCCGCTTCGATCGACATGCCCGATTCCACGCAGATCAGCATCAAGTCGAGCGCGTCGGGCCACGCCTTCTGGATCGATTGCTTGCGCTTGGTGGCGCGGTTGTTGACATAGATGATCGGCGCATAGAAGCCGGCATAGGCTGCGGCGATGACAACGAAAACCTTGACCAGCATCGGCTGGTCGGCCATGCCGCCGAGCACGAAGATATACAGACCGCCGAGCACCAGCCCGACCGCTGGCAGAACCAGGCGGAAAAACAGGAATCGCGTCAACGGGTTCTCGCCGCGAAACCCGGCCATGCGCAGCTTCGACAAGGTCGCCTGATCGACCAGGGCCCGTTTCAGATCGAGCCTTTCGACGATATCGCGCATGCCGCGCGAGTGCTCCTCGCGCAATCCCTTGCGACGCCGATCCGCCTCGGCAGCAAGGCGCGCGCGCTGCTTGGCCCGCAATTCGTCGCGCTCGAGCGCAACCGTCTTCATGCGTGTCTTGAGCTCGTTTCCGCCCAGCGCCGGCATGGCCGTGAACACGGTCGCGAAGACAGCGACCGCAACCAGCAGCCCGATGAGGAAGGCCGGTTCGAATATCGCGTTGACGATCTGGTCGGTCATGGGTCGGCCTTTTCGAAATGCGCCGTCTTCAAATGTCGAAATTCATCATTTTCTTCATGACGAAAATCCCCACCGACATCCACAGCAGCGATACGCCGAGCACCATGTGTCCGGTCGAGGTGGTGAAGAGCGGCATGATGTAATTCGGGCTGGTCAGATAGACGAGGAAAGCCACGATGAAGGGCAGTGCGCCGATAATGGCGGCCGAGGCCTTCGCCTCCATCGACAGGGCCGATACCTTCGCCCGCATGCGCTTGCGGTCGCGCAGGACCCGCGAGAGATTGCCCAGCGCCTCGGACAGATTGCCGCCGGCCTGGCTCTGGATCTGGATGACGATGCCAAAGAAGCCGGCCTCCGGGCACGGCATGGTTTCGGCCATGCGCAGCGTGGCCTCGGGCAGCGAAAGACCCATTTGCTGGGCCTCGACGACACGGCGGAATTCGCCGCGCACCGGCTCCTGCGCCTCGCTCGCGATCAGCCGCACGCCGTCATTGATCGGCAGGCCGGACTTCACCGATCGCACGATGATGTCGAGCGCGTTGGGCAGCTCCTCCAGGAAGGCCTTGACCCGGCGCGCGCGCAGATAGGCAAGTCCCCAGCGCGGCACACCAAAGGCGCCGGCCAGCAGCGCCCCGGGAACCGCCCACAGCGGCGCCCCGGCGAAAAACGCCACGGCCGCGAAGAACAGGCCGCAAAAGGCGGAGATGATGTAGAAGCGCTGCACCGGCATGTCGAGGCCTGCCTGCCTGATCTGGCCCTTCAGCGGCGGCTTGCGCGTGCGGGTATCCTTCACCCGCTGCTTCTCGTCCAGATCCTTGAGCGAATCCTGGACCGATTTGCGCCGCTTCGCCGCTTCGGCCATGCGGTCGCGCGAGGCCTTGACCACGTTGCGGTCGGTCTCGGCCCTCTTGATGGTGTCCAGCCGCCGCCCGGCCTTGCGCTCATTGGCGATGGTGTTGAACATGAATGCGTAGGCGACAGCGCCGGCGCTGAGGCCGGCGAGCAGGATTACCGCCAAGAGGGTCGTATCAAGTCCGAACATCGGCCTATTTCCCCACCGCGTTCATGTCAGCCGACCTGCTTTTCCATGGCTTCCAGCGCGTTGGCCAGCCGTGCCTCCTCGCCGTAGTAGCGGGCCCGGTCCCAGAAATTCGGCCGACCGA
>CBDUFA010000381.1:0-2346 GCA_965366295.1 uncultured Hyphobacterium sp. | reverse complement strand
GTACCCTTGGGGCCATCCAGCACGACGATGCGCGACCGCGCAGCGGCCTTGAGCGCTTCGATCCGTGTACATCGATCGGACATGGATCAGGCGGCCTCTGCCAGGGCCCGCACGCCCAGAAGCCGCACCAGGCAGATCGCCAGGCTGGCCCGGTTGAGCGTGTAGAAATGGAAATGCCCGGCGCCGCCCTTTTCCAGTTTTCGGGCCAGCTTGGCCACAACATTGGCGGTGACGAGGTCGCGGGTCTCGGCATCGTTTTCCAGGCCGTCATAGAGCGGCGGAAGACTGGCCGGAACCGATGCACCGCACAGCCCGGCCATCCGCTGAAGCCCGGTGAAGTTCGACTGCAGCATCAGGCCCGGAATGATCGGGACATTGATGCCCGCCGCCACGGCACGGTCCCGGAAACGGAAGAAAATGTCCGGGTCGAAGAAGAACTGGGTGACCGCGCGGGTCGCACCAGCGTCGATCTTGGCTTTCAGCACATCGAGATCGTGATCAATGGACGGGCTGTCCGGATGCTTTTCCGGATAGCAGCCTACCGAGACCTCGCCGATGCCGGCCTCGCGGATGGCCCGCACCAGTCCGGCGGTGTCTTCAAACCCGCCGGGGTGGGTGGAATATTTCGCGCCGACCCCATCGGGCGAATCGCCGCGCAGTGCGACGACGTGATCAACGCCCGCCGCCCTGTAATCGTGGAGGATCTCGCGGGTTTCCTCGCGCGTTGCGCCGACACAGGTCAGGTGGGCCGCCGCATTGAGGGACGTCTCGGACAGGATCCGCTTTACCGTGTTGCGGGTGCGTTCGCGTGTCGAGCCGCCGGCACCGTAGGTGACCGAAACGAAATCCGGGCGATAGGGTTCGAGCTTCTCGACCGTCTCCCAGAGGCGCGCGGCCATGGCGTCGGTCTTCGGCGGGAAGAATTCGAAGGATACGGTCGGGGCCTTGGTCCGGCCGAAGGCAAAAGGCGCCGGCTGATGCGTCATGCCGATTGCTCCTTTGCTTTGAACGCGCCGTCGCGTTGACGCACCGGTGTCCGGCGGGCGGCCCAGATTTTCACGGTCAACCGGTTTTCCGGCTCTTCGGGATGCAGCGAGGCGCGGCGGCGCAATTCCAGCCCGGCGCCCTCCACCCAGTCCGTGATCTCCTCGTCGGAAAAGCCAAGCCGGCGGTGCGCATGGTCGGTCTTCAGGAATTCCAGCTGGTGCGGCGCGAAATCGGCGATCAGCAAAACGCCGCCGGGTTTCAGGACACGGGCGCACTCGGTAATCGCGATGGCCGGGTCGTCGAGATAGTGCAGCACCTGGTGGACCGTTACGAGATCGGCGACCTCGTTCTCGAAGGGAAGCGCGGAGACATCCGCCTTGCGGACCGATGCACCGGACAGCCCGGCGCGTTCGAGATTGAGCCGGGCGACATTGAGCATGGCGTGATTGACGTCCACGCCGATGCCTTCGCGAATCCGGTCCGCGAACACTTCGAGGATACGTCCCGTGCCGACCCCGACATCGATCATCAGGTCAAACGGTCCGGCACCGGCCGCATCGCGCATCGCGGCTTCGACCTCGTCCTCGGAAAGATGCAGGGCGCGGATCTTGTCCCAGTCCTCGGCGGCACGCTGGAAATAGGCTTCCGCAGCGGCTGCACGGGCCGCCTTCACGCTCTCCAGGCGATCGAGGTCCCGCTTGAGCATGGGATCGTCCTGCGGCGCCAGCTCGCCGATGACGCCGGCCAGGTGGCGGCCGGGGCCATCGGAGACGAGTCGATAGAAGACAAAAGCACCTTCGGGCAGGCGTTCCACCAACCCGGCATCGGTCAGCAATTTCAGGTGCCGGCTGACCCGCGGCTGGCTCTGACCCAGCACCTGGACCAGCTCGGAAACCGTCAGCTCGCCGCGTGACAGCAGGCAGGCCACGCGAAACCGCGTCGGCTCCGCGAGCGCTTTCAATTGGGCTACGAGATCTTCCATGCCGGCAACCTATTCCGAAAACATATAAAGATATGTTTATATCAGATTGCGTAGAGTTCAACCGGCAACTGGCAGATTTTGGGCCTAGCCGGGCGGGCGCGCGGCTTTTTCGAGCATTCGCCGGGTCATATTGCGTTGTTCTAGGGCGGCCTCGGTGCGCCGCACGGCGGCATAGAGATCGACCCCGATCTCCGAGAACAATTCCTCGAAGGCGGCGGCCCCGGCCTGAAGGAGCGGTTGCAGGCGCTTTGCGACCGCTCGCCCCTCCCGGGTCAGCGTCCAGGGCTTGCGCCGGCCGTCGCTGGCATCGCTGCCCTTTGTCACGAGGCCGGCTGCCTCGAGCGGCTTCATGTTCTTGATGACCGCCGCATGGGTCT
>CBDUFA010000380.1:0-2366 GCA_965366295.1 uncultured Hyphobacterium sp. | reverse complement strand
TGACATGATGGCGCTGGAACGGGCCGGCAAGCTGGATGCGCTGCTGGCGCTCTAGCTGATGCGCACCGCCCTCATCCAGATGCGCTCGGGTATCGACCCGAAAGCCAATCTCGCCGCCTCCGAAGCTCTGATCCGCGAGGCTGCCGGGGCGGGCGCGCAGTTGGTCGCGACGCCGGAAACCACGCATCTCGTCCAGAAGGACGCCGACCGCCTGTTCGAGGTGATCCGGAGCCCGGATGACGATCCCGCCATTCCTTTCTATGCAGACCTGGCCGGTAAACTGGGCATCCACCTGCTGATCGGATCGCTGGCACTGCGTATCGGCGAGCGCCGGGCGGTGAACCGCGCCTTCCTGTTTGGCCCGGACAGCCACACCATCGCCACCTATGACAAGGTCCACATGTTCGATGTCGGGCTTGGCGCGGGCGAGACCTATTCGGAATCGACGAATTACCAGGCGGGCAGCCAGGCGGTGCTGGCAGATATCGGCGCCGCCCGGCTGGGCCTCACCATTTGCTACGATGTCCGCTTTCCCTATCTCTACCGGTCGCTGGCGCAGGCCGGCGCGCAGATCCTGACGGTTCCGGCCGCCTTTACCCGCCCGACCGGCAAGGCGCACTGGGAAATCCTGCTTCGCGCCCGGGCGATCGAGACGGGCAGCTATGTGATCGCCCCGGCGCAGGGTGGGTTGCACGAGGATGGCCGCAAGACCTGGGGGCATTCCCTGATCGTCGGGCCCTGGGGGGATGTCATCGCCGAGCTGGATCATGGCGAGCCCGGCATCCTCATCGCCGATCTCGACCTGTCGAAGGTGGAAACGGCGCGCACGCGTATCCCGGCGCTGAGCCATGACCGGACGGTTTCAGGCCCGCTCTGAGCGCCCGGCTTGGCGTTTCAGCCATTTCTTCCCATATAGAGGACATGATCAGATACGCACTCATCTGTGACGCCTCGCACGAGTTCGAGGCCTGGTTCCGGAATTCGGCGGACTTTGATGTCCAGTCCGATTCCGGCCTGGTGGAGTGTCCGATCTGTGCTTCCCGGCAGGTGAAGAAGGCCATCATGGCCCCCGCCGTGGCCAAGCGCGCCGGAAAGGCGGCGCCCGATCCGCAGAAGGCGCTGATGGAAATGGCCGGCAAGATCCGCAGCCATATCGCCCAGAATTTCGATTATGTCGGCGACCGCTTTGCCAGCGAAGCCCGCGCCATGCATGCCGGGGAAAAACCGGAAAAGCCGATCTATGGCGAAACCACCGCCGAGGAATCGAAGGCCTTGTCCGATGAGGGGGTGCCGTGCGCGCCGCTGCCCGACCCGCTGGTCCCGCCACAAGCGCGCAAGCTCAACTAGCCGCCGATCAGCAAATCCCCGCTCAGTCCCAGCAGAAATCCCGCCACCGCGCCCAGCGGCGGCAGCCAGGAGGATTGCAGCTTCACCTGCGGGGCAACGTCCTGAAAGGTCAGGTAGAGAATCCCGCCCGCGGCAAACAACATCAGCCCGCCCAGCGCCACATCGCTGGTGGCAAAGACAAAGGCGCCAAGCAGCGCAGCCAGCGGTCCCAGCAGGGGTAGCGAAAGAAACAGGCCCAGCGTCCGATACGACATCGCCCGGCCACGGCTGGCGACATCACGATAGGCATTGAAGGCTTCCGGCAGGTTCTGCAACGCGATCAGCAAGGCCAGAAGGAGGCCGGCACTGCCGTCTGCAGCGAGGATGGCGCCAAGTGCGATGGCTTCCGGCACGAAATCCACCAGCATGGCGAGCAGTTGACCGACCGGCCGTCCGCTGCGCTCCAGCGCCCGGTCGAGGGCGAAGAAGGCAACGCCGCCGGCGGCAAACGCCAGCAATGCGGGCAGGGCGGGCATGCGGTCGGAACCTTCCGGCACGAGGACAAGCGCGACCGCGGCGATCAGCACCCCGCCCCCAAACGCCATCACCCCGTGGCGCAGCTCGTTGGCCATCCAGTGCGGATGGATCCGGTCCCACAGCGCCAGCGCGGCGCCGACCGGGATTGTGGCGCCCGCCAACAGCGAGAGTAGCAGGACCTGGAGGGTCGGAAAATCCGTCACGCGGACGGCTTCACCGCCGGCATCAGGTAATTCACACTGTCATCACCGGTAATCTCGAACCCGTCCTTCAGCGGATTGTAGCTGACGCCGACCGCCGGGCTGACGGTGAGACCTTCGTCCGACAGCGCGCGGCGAACTTCCGAGGGTTTCACCAGCTTCTCGAAGCGGTGCGTGCCGTGCGGCAGCCAGCGCATCACCCATTCCGCCCCGAAGATCGCGAAAACGATGGCTTTCGAGGTGCGGTTGATCGAGCCGACGATGCCGAGCCTCCCGACTCGGAGCCCGGGAAGCGGGCCCGAC
>CBDUFA010000379.1:0-2371 GCA_965366295.1 uncultured Hyphobacterium sp. | reverse complement strand
TTCATTTTTCTGCCCCTGCTTGCGGGGGGAGTGGTCCGAAGGACCGAGGGGGGCAAAGCTGTGGCAAGAAGCCCTAGCCTTCGGTCTTTTCGTCTTCGGCAGCTTCAGCCGGCGCCTCTTCGGCAGCCGCTTCCTCGGCCGGAGCTTCCTCGGCCGCAGCCTCTTCAGCCGGGGCGTCTTCCTCGGCCGGAGCTTCCGCCGCCGCCTTGGCTTCTTCCTCGGCCGCCTTCAGCTCGGCTTCCTTCTCGGCCTTCTCGGCGATGCGCTCCTGGGCCTTGGCACCCGGCTTGGCCTTGTTCGGGTTGTTGCCGTGTTCCCATTTGAAGGTCTCGCCATCGGCTTCATGCAGGAAGCGGGCGACGCGGTCCGTCGGGCGGGCGCCCTTGGCGTACCATTCCTTGGCCTTCTCGATGTCGATCTTCACGCGCTCGGCATCCTTCGGCAGCATCGGGTTGTAGGACCCGATCTTGTCGATGAAACGGCCATCGCGCGGCGAACGGCTGTCGGCCACGACGATGCGGTAATAGGGGCGCTTCTTGGAGCCACCGCGGGAGAGACGGATTTTCAGGGACATGGTTCAGTTTCCTTGAGTGTTGTTCGTTGGATGTTCAGGTGATTGATTGGTTCTTTCCGGGCAAGCGCTCGGGGCCGGGCCGGGAATGTCGGATGCATCGGGATCGAGTTGGAAATAGAAAGGTGCGCGGAAGTTCTGCGTTGCACTTTCTGGCCGATTATAGCGCCAGCGGAGCGCGGCGTGTTCGAGCGCGTCTTCGAACTGGCTTCCGATTTCCATTGGAGCTTCCGGATAAACAGCGCAGGCGGCACAAACATTTTCCGTCATACCGTCAGCCTCCAAGTCGAACACGATCGTACAAGACGCTTCGTATCCGCCATCGACCGCGTCTTGCGGATAGTAGGGCAGGATTCTTGATTCGACCGAGATGGACATCGCCAGCGATATGAGAGCGTTCGCTATCATTTCTTGCCGAATCCGATCGGGAGGCCATCAGGGCCCAGCGACGCACCGCCGCCAAGACCCGGAAGGGTGGAGCCGCCGGACGCGGAAGACGACGTGTCGGACCCGGGCAGGCCGGGCAATTGCTGGCCACCGCCCTTATTGCCCTTCATGCGTTCGATCAGGGCGGGGTCGGGCCCGCCCATGCCGCCCGGAGGCGTCAGGCCGGACATCAGGCCTTTCGGACCCTTCTTGCCGACCTTCTTCATCATGTCCGCCATCTGGCGGTGCATTTTCAGAAGCTTGTTGACCTCGGGCACGCCGACCCCGGCACCGGCGGCAATCCGCTTGCGGCGCGAGGCCTTGATCAGCTCCGGCTTCTTGCGTTCCTGCCTGGTCATGGACGAGATGATCGCGACCTGGCGCTTGACCATCGTGTCATCCATGCCGGCCGCGGCCGCCTGCGCCTGCATCTTCTTGTTCATGCCCGGCAGGAGACCCATGATGCCGCCGAGCCCGCCCATTTTCTGGAGCTGGCCGAGCTGGTCGGCGAGGTCGTCCATGTCGAACTTGCCCTTCGCCATCTTGCGGGCGAGGCGTTCGGCCTTTTCCTTGTCGACGTCTTCCGCCGCCTTTTCCACCAGCGCGACAATGTCGCCGCGCCCGAGAATGCGGCCCGCCATGCGCTTGGCGTCGAACCCGTCCAGCCCGTCGACCTTTTCCGAAACCCCGACGAACTTGATCGGCAAGCCGGTGACATGGCGCATCGATAGCGCCGCACCGCCACGGCCATCGCCATCCATCCGCGTCAGGACCAGGCCGGTCAGCGGCAGGCGCTCATGGAAGCGGCGCGCGGTTTCCACCGCGTCCTGGCCGGTCAGCGCATCGGCGACCAGCAGGGTTTCGCGCGGCCGGGTCGCATCGGAAATGGCCTTCGCCTCGGCCATCAGGTCTTCATCGATCGAGGTGCGGCCGGCGGTGTCCAGGATCACCACGTCATAGCCCTGCAGGCGGCCCGCCTGCACGGCGCGCTTGGCGATATCGACCGCGCCCTGGCCCTCGACGATCGGCAGGAAGCCGGCTTCGGCCTGCTTCGCCATCTGCTGCAATTGCTCCATCGCCGCCGGACGGCGGGTGTCGAGCGAGGCGAGCAATACCTTCTTCTTCTCGCGGGCCTGGATCCGTCGCGCCAGCTTGGCGGACGTTGTCGTCTTGCCCGAGCCCTGAAGACCGGCCATCAGGATGACGATGGGCGGCTCCCCGTCCAGCGACAGGCCGGCGGGCTCGCCCTCGCCACCGAGCAGCTCGACCAGCTCGTCATGGACGATCTTGATGACCTGCTGGCCCGGTGCCACGGCGCGGATGACATCCTCGCCCACAGCGCGCTCGCGCACCCGCTTGACGAAGTCCTTGACC
>CBDUFA010000378.1:0-2391 GCA_965366295.1 uncultured Hyphobacterium sp. | reverse complement strand
GGACAGGGTGCAACTCGTCAACCAGGACGGCGTCACCCGCACGCGCGGCGTCGAGGCCGCGATCACGCGCCTCGCAGCGCCGGCAGAGGCCGCCGAGGCCGAGGTCCGCAGCCTGTCGGCAACGATCTCCGGCGAGATCGACCGCATCCATACATCGCTGGAAAGCGCGCTGGCCCGCCTGGCGGCGATGGAAGAAGTCATCCGGCACCATGCCGACACGCTGGAACAATCCGCCGGCGATGCGCGTGACCGGGCCGAACACCTACTCACCTCGCTGCGCGAGGAGCGCCAGCGCCTGCAGGACGTGTCCGATTCCATGGACGACAAGGCCGCGCTGATTGCAGCGGCGATCTCGGACCAGTCGAAGATGATCGCCGCAGCTGCCGAGCTGGCCGGTGAAACCGCGGGCGAGGCGGAAGCCCGGCTGCGCGCCAGCGCCGATGCGCTGACCAGTGCCGGTTCGCAGCTGGCCGACAGCGCCCAGTCCGCTTCCGGCAATATCGACCGCCGGGTGGCCGAGCTGCGCGAGATGTCGACCCAGCTCGACGAGCGCACGGAGTCGCTGGAGGCGGCCTATCTCCGCCACAAAGGCCGGCTGGGCGAAGCCGGCGAAGCGCTGCGCAAGGAACAGGAAAAGATCGCCGCGGCGCTGGATTTCCACCGCGCCGAGCTGGAGATCATGTCAAAGACCGCGCGCGAAGGCGCCGATGCGCTCAACGATGCCGCGCGCCAGGGAGCCGGCACGTTCAGCGACACCGTCGATGCCGCGCTGGCCCGGGCCCGCAAGATGGCGGAAGAGGTCCAGTCCGAGGCCGACCGCGCCAGCGAGACCCACAAGGCCGCGCTCGAGGCGCTGCAGGCCGCAGCCGAGAATGCCGGCAAGGCTTCTGCGGCAGCCGGCACGGCGCTGGACGAGCAGGCCAAGCTGGTGTCCACCCGGATCGAGGAATTGAACGAGAAGGCCTTCGATGCCGCCCGCAAGGCCGACGAGGCCTTCGAGGCGCGCCTCAAGGAAGCCGAGAAGCTGACCAGCCGCGCCTCGCTGGCCGCCGATGAAGCCGCCGATTCGGTGAAGCGCCGCCTGGCTACCGTGCTGGATACGGCGCGCGAGGAATCCTCCGCCATCGAACGCGAGATCGAGAAACTGACCGACAAGCTGGCGGAGCTGCCTGCTTCGGCCCAGCAGCGCGCCAAGGAAGCCTCCGATGCGCTGCGCCGCGGGCTGGAAGGCCTCAATGCCGCCGCCCTCGCCGCCGCGGAAGAGGCCCAGGAGATCGACTCCGCCTTCCAGGCGCGGATTCGCCAGAACTACGAGCTGCTCAGCGATTTCATGTTGAAGATGGGTTCGGTGGCTGGCGGACGCCGCGCCCTCGATCTGCCGGGCAATGAATTGCCCAACCCGTTTTCCGGCCGGCGGCCGGCCCCCACCGAATCCGGCGAGGCCCCGGACGAGGACCAGCCTACCGCTAAACCTGCCGCCAAGCGCGACCCGGTCGCCTTCCCCGAACGGGGCCGTGGCGGCGAGCCGGGCTGGCGCTGGAAGGATCTCCTGTCCAACCTGCCGGGCTCGGAAGACGAGCCCCGCCGCCGGGATGACGACGAGGACTAGTGGTCGTGTTCCGGGTCGTGATGGGTTTCGACCTGTTCCGCCGTCCACTGCGCCACGCTCGCCATGGCTTCCTGTGACGCGGCATCATAAGCCGCGACGATGTCGCCGATCGTATTGGCCCGTGCCCGCGCCCGCGCGCCAATGGCATCCACGGCAATCAGCCGCCGGTCGCTGACCCGGATCAGGCGGGCCCGGACACGTACGATCACGGTCGGCGCCGCATCCGGTCCGTCGAAATAGTTCGCTTCGAAGGACCGCAACTCGGTCGACAATTCGAACTCGGCGCGCACGCCATCCTCGGGCCGGGCCGCGATCAGGCTCGGCTCGAAGGCGTCCATCGACTCCACGACGAGGTCCTGCACCAGGCGCGGCACCGGGGTGATCCATTCCGCACCCTCGATGAAGGCCAGCTCGCCATGCTGCTCGGAGACGGCGATCTGGTCGCCCGACAGGGCCCGCGGTGTCAGCGGGCGCTGCACCGTCACGATCACGGCCTCCCGGCGCAGCTCGCCGGACGGTTCCGGTGTCGACAGGCGATAGACATTGGCCGGCGTGTTTTCCGGCAGGACGCTGATACACCCCGCCAGCAGCGTGGCGGAGCCCAGAAGGGCGGCGGTCAGGGCTTTGCGGATCATTGCGGCACCTCCACGGTCCGGCGTTGTTCGCCGGCGATGAACCCGGTCGGATTGTCTTCGATTTCAAGCGCGATGCGGTCGAGCGTCGCGATCAGGCGGCGCAGATCCTCCATGGTGCGGGTGATCTGCTCCGTGCCATCGGTCGAC
>CBDUFA010000377.1:0-2400 GCA_965366295.1 uncultured Hyphobacterium sp. | reverse complement strand
AGATGGCCGGGCGTTCACTGCGGTCGAGATCGGGGAGGTAGGGGTCCCAGAAAATCCGCCCGTCGATGAAGTCCATGACGTAAAAGGCGGTGCCGATGACATCCGGATCTTCGCAGAGGCCGTGCATTCTCGGCACAGCAAACCCGTTCTCGCCCAGTGCCTTCATGACCCGGAATTCCCGGTCCACCGCATGGGCCGACGGCAACAGCTTGCCGGGTGGCTTGCGGCGCAACACGTAAGCGGCACCGGGCGTGTCCAGCTTGTAGGTCGGGTTGGATTGGCCGCCCTTGAACTGTTGAATACTGAGCGGCCCGGCATAGCCATCGACATGATCCGACATCCAGGCGTCCAGCGCCACATCATCAAAACGCAGCGCGTCGGCAACATCCTTGGTCCCGGAAAAGGTTTCGTCGAGCTCGCTCATGGCCGCGCAAAGACCTCCCCGCCCTGCATCACGAAGTCGACGTCTTCGAGTTCGGTGACGTCCTCGAGCGGATTGCCGGAAACCGCGATGATGTCCGCGAACTTGCCGGGCTCGATCGTGCCGATATCGTCCGACATCATCAGGTGTTCGGACGCGGTCACGGTGGCGGTCACGATGGCTTCCATCGGTGTCAGCCCGGCTTCGACCAGCAAGGCAAATTCCTGGGCATTGTCGCCATGGCGGGAAACGCCGGTATCTGTTCCGAATGCGATCATGACGCCGCCTTCATGGGCCCGCCGCGCCATGTCGATCATGTTGGGGCCGACCTCGATGGATTTCTGCCGGACTTCCGGGGTCATCCAGTCAGCGGTCTGGGCAATCTCGGCCACGGTAGCACCTGCAAGCAGGGTCGGGACCAGATACACATCGTTACGGCGGAACAGGCGGATGGATTCATCATCCAGGTAAGTGCCGTGTTCGATGGAATGAACGCCGTTTTCGATGGCGGAATTGATGCCGGTCACGCCATGGGCATGGGCGGTGACATAACGGCCCATCATCCGCGCAGCCTCCATGATGGAGGCGAGCTCATCATCGAAGAATTGCTGCTCGGTCCCGGCTGCTGTCTGGGACAAAACACCACCTGTCGCGGTGATCTTGATCAGGTCCACTCGGGCGCGGATCAGCTCGCGGACCACGCGCCGGCAATCTGCCGGGCCATTGCAAGCCGCGCGGCTGGAGAAGGCGTGCATGATGTCTTCATTATAACCATTGATGTCGCCATGACCGCCCGTCGGGGTTACGGCGGGCCCGGAGACGCGCATGCGCGGGCCCATGATATCGCCATCACGCTGGCCGTCCCGTAGTGCGATGATGGCTTCGAGCTCGCCACCGACATCCTGGACCGTCGTGAAACCGGCCAGCAGTGTGCGTCGTGCATTGCGGACGCCGTCGATCGCCCAGTCCGCAGAAGAAAAGGTTACATTCTGCAGGCGGCGGGTCGGATTCAGTTCGGAGAGAAGGTGTACATGGCTGTCGATAAGCCCCGGCAGGACATACTGATCGGATAGGTCGATGATTTCGGCGCCGTCTGGCGCAACAAACCCGTCCTCGATCCTGTCGATCCGTCCGTCGATGATCACGACGGAACGGTTTTCCTGCGGTGCCTCGCCCGGCACGGCCAGAAGCCAGCCGGCATGAATTACGGTGACCTGGTCCTGGGCTGCCGCGAGCGGCGCCATCAGGATGGCAATCAGAATGGCCAAGACGTGTTTCATTGTTCTCTCCCCCGATTGATATGCAGCCTAACCCGAAGCCTTCAGCGCGCGCCAGCCGATATCGCGGCGGCAGAAACCGCCCGGCCAGTCGATCTGGTCGACTGCCTGATAGGCGCGGTCAATCGCTTCCCTGTAGCTGTTCCCCTTGGCGGTGACGTTCAGGACGCGGCCGCCATTGGCCAGTAATTCGCCGCTGGTGTCGCGTTTCGTGCCAGCGTGAAAGACCGTGACCTGGTCGAGCGCATTGGCGTCCTCGACACCCTTGATTGCCGTGCCTTTCTCATAGATCCCCGGATAGCCATTCGCCGCCATGACGACCGTCACCGCCGCGCTGCCATGCCAGGATATCGGCGGCATCTGCCCCAGCTCGCCTGTCGCGCAGGCCAGGAGATAGGGCACGATGTCGGAAAGCATGCGCATCATCAGGATCTGGCATTCCGGATCGCCGAAGCGGGCATTGAACTCGATCAGCTTGGGTCCATCCTCGCCAATCATGAGCCCGGCATAGAGAACACCGGAATAAGGCGTGCCTTCCGCCGCCAGCGTGCGGATCGCCGGCATGACAATTTCGTCCATCGTCTTTCGGATGACGGCATGGCCAGCGACCGGTGTCGGCGAGTAGGCGCCCATACCCCCGGTGTTGGGCCCTTCGTCGCCGTCAAAGGCGCGCTTGTGATCCTGCGCGGCAATTAACGGCAT
>CBDUFA010000376.1:0-2410 GCA_965366295.1 uncultured Hyphobacterium sp. | reverse complement strand
GCCGCGATCACGACATTGGCGCCATCGCGCGCGCAACGCTCACCGATCGCCAAGCCGATGCCGCGGCTCGCGCCGGTGATGAAAAGCGTTTTTCCTTCAAGCGACATGATGCCCTCCCCGGCCTTGTCTACAGCCCCCGCCAGACCCGGCCGGTCGGACAGTAGAGCCCCTCTTCCCGGCGGCAGCGATTGAGCGTGAACATGACCGTTTCCGCCCGCCCGGCGACCTCGGTCAGATGGATATAGCCCGGCCCGCCGGCCAGCGGTGAAACCCGGCTGTCGGTCGAGCTGTCGCGATTATCACCCATGGCGAAGACATGGTTTTCCGGCACGCGGTAGGGGCCGGCATTGTCCAGCGGATAGCTGTCCGAGCGTTCGTAGATTTCGTGCGTCACCCCGTTCGGCAGGGTTTCCAGGTAGACATCGACCGTGACCGGCTGGCCCCCGCGATGCTCCAGATATGTGCGCTCGTCGATCAGTTCGCGCTCGACCATTTCGCCATTGATGTAGAGGCGGCCATTCTGGACCGCGATGACATCACCCGGCAGGCCGATCACGCGCTTGATCAAATTGCGGCGCGTCGCGGGCGTGCGGAACACGATGACATCGCCGCGTTCGGGATCGCGCGGGAAAATCCGCGTATCGAGATTGTCCGGCAGGTAATAGCCCAGCCCGAGGGGCAGCGAATGGCGCGAATAGCCATAGGCCCATTTCGAGACCAGCACGCGGTCCCCGACTTCCAGCGTCGGCTGCATGCTTTCGGACGGGATATGAAAGGGCGCGAACAGGAAGGTGATGATGGTCAGCCAGACCGCTGCCACACCCCCGATAAACCGCACCGTATCCATGATTTCGCCAGCCGCGTTCCCGGCCAGCTTTTTTGCAAATGACATTAGCTGAGCTTTACTGCTGTTCCGTAGGCGAGGATCTCCGAAGACCCCTCCATAATGCTCGAGGTAGAAAAACGAAAGCCGATGATGGCGTCCGCGCCCATTTCCTGCGCATTTTTAATCATCCGCTTGTAGGCCTCCTCGCGGGATTCCTCGAGCAATTCGGAATATTCATTGACCTCGCCGCCGATCAGATTGCGCAGCGAGGCAAAGATATCGCGCACGAAAAAACGTGCCTTCACCACGCTGCCGCGCGAAATGCCGAGAATCTCCGCCACCTCGCGGCCGGGGATTTCATGGCCCATTGTAACGGGAATCGTCATTCCATCGGCTCCGTGTCCTCTCCGCCGCGTTCCTCGACCGCCGTCAGGAAGACGAGCGCGATCCCGGCCGCGGGCACCATCGCCAGGAACAGCCAGAGCAGGGAAAAGGGAAAGCCCAGCATCCAGTTCGAGAAGCGCGCCACGGTGATGGCAATGGCGAGCACGATCGCACCGCCGAAAACCAGCCCATAGCCAAGCCGCAATCGCGTCTGAAGTCTCTGCATGCCTGTCTTTCCGGCTCTGACCATTTCTGGCCACACTTTCATGGTGCGTTGCGCCGATAATGAAAACAAGCCTTTAAAAGGCACGAGATCGATTGAGGCGCAGATGAAGAATGTCACTCCCACCCCGGCTCCCGCACAAACCGGCGAATCAAACGAGCGCTTGCTGGCGCTGGTCAGCTATGTGCTTTTCCTGATCGGCCCGGCCAATGGCGTTACCATGCTGATTGCAGCGCTGCTCGCCTGGTTCCGGCGCGAGACCGCTCCGGAATGGATTGCCAGCCATTACGAATTCCAGCTGCGGACCGTGATCTACGCGCTCGTGCTGCTGATCATCGCCGCCGTCTGCCTGTTCACGGTGATCCTGATTCCCGTGGCCCTGCTGATCTGGTTGCTCTGGACGCTCTGGGTGATCATCCGGGCCGTGGTCGGCCTGATCCGCCTCGTGGACGGACGGCCGAACCCCGACCCGACGACGTTCTGGGTCTAGGCGCCCAGCGCGCGATCGTCCGCCAGCAGACCAGCTCCGGCCTGGATGCCGGCCAGCGCGGCCGGCGCTGCCGACAGCACCGTCTCGGCGAAGTGCCGTGCCAGGACAATGCGCCCGCGGGCGAAATCGGCGTCACCCTCACCGTTTTTCAGGCGGCGCTGGGCCGACACGGCCCCGACGCAAAGAAGCCAGCCGCCGGTCACCTCGCCGGCCAGCTTCAGGAAGGCGGTGGCCCCGGCCAGCATGTCTTCACGATTGGCGCCCTGTTTCGTCAGCCATTTTGCCGCCGACTCCATCGCATCGGCCGCCGGCCCGAGGCGCTTGGCCAGTTTCGGCAATTCCGGGTTTGACGAGGTCTCGCAATCCTCGACCGTCTGGCGGATATCCTCCAGCAATTCGGCCAGCGGCGCGCCACCGGCCATGGGCAGCTTGCGCCCCACCAGGTCCATCGCCTGGATCCCGTTCGTGCCTTCATAGATCGGCGCGA
>CBDUFA010000375.1:0-2411 GCA_965366295.1 uncultured Hyphobacterium sp. | reverse complement strand
TTACGACCTGCTCGCCCAATCCGCCCAGATCGCCGAGGAGGCCTGATCCATGAACAAACAGCTTTCCCCGCTCTGGACCCATCTGACCAGCGAAAGCCGGAAAACCGGCACATGGCGCAGCGCCCTGCCGAATTACCAGAACCAGCCCTCGCCCTGCCTCGGCGCTTGCCCGGTCAACGGGCGCATCGCCGAATGGATCAAGCAGGTCAAGGACGGCGATCATTATGGCGCCTTTGTCACCTTGGCCGACAACAACCCGTTCCCGGCCATCGCCGGACGGATCTGCCATCACCCCTGCGAAACCGCCTGCAATCGCCGTGATCTGGATGAAACCGTCGGCATTTGCAGCCTCGAGCGTTTCGTCGGCGACAAGGCGCTTGCCGAGGGCTGGCAATTCCCGCCCGCATCATCGCAATCGGACCTGTCGGTCGCAGTGATCGGCGGCGGCCCCGCCGGATTGTCGGCGGCCTATCAGCTGCGACGCTACGGCATTCAGGTCTCGCTTTATGAAACCAAGGATCAGCTCGGCGGTCTGATGCGCTATGGCATTCCGTCCTACCGTCTCAGCCGCGCCATACTCGACGGCGAGATCGACCGCATCACCGCCATGGGAATCGATCTGCATCTCGGCGCGGAAGTGATCGACGCTGCGGCCCTGACAAAGCTGCGTAATACCCATGACGCAGTGTTCCTGGCAACCGGCGCGAGCCTGCCCAAGCCCCTGCCCGGCCTCGACTATACCCAACCCTGGGTGATCGACAGCGCCGCATTCCTCGCCGCCCCCAAGGAAGATCAGGCCGCCCGCACCGGCACCCATGTCGTCGTGATCGGCGGCGGCAGCGCCGGGCTCGATGTCGCCCGCTCGGCCCGCCGTCTTGGCCGGGAGGTAACCGTGCTGACGCTCGAGCCGGAAGGCAGGCTGCCCGCGCAACAGGTCGAAATCGACGAGGCCATCGAGGAAGGCATCGCTTTCGTCTCCGGCGCGATGATGCAGTCCGCCGAAGCCGAGGGCGCGGGCGTGACACTGCGCTGTATCCGTGTCGATTTCACACCCGGCCAGAGCCCCGGCAGTTTCAGCGTCACCCCAGTGGCCGGCAGCGAATTCGAGATCTCGGCAAATACCATCATTCCCGCCATCGGCCAGGACGCCGATCTTACGCGCTGGCAGGCGGTCCTACCCGCGCAAGGCCCGGTGATCGGTGTCGACGGCAGTTGGCAGACCGGCGCCGACGCGGTCTATGCCGGCGGTGACGTCGCCAGCATGAGCCGTTTCGTGACAGAAGCTGTCGGCATGGCCAAGGAAGCCGCTCACGCCTTGGCCGCCCGACTTCTGCCGGATGCCTCCCTGCGCGCGGCGCCGGCGGCGCCCGAGGTCGGCTATGACCGGATCAACACCGCCTATCAGGATGATCACGCCCGCCTGACCCAAACCACAACCGACGTCGAAACCCGGCTCAAGAGCTTTGACGAGGTGCAGCAGCCGCTTTCCCCGAATGATGCCCAATCCGAAGCCGCGCGTTGTTTCAGCTGCGGCACCTGCATCTATTGCGACAACTGCTATTTCTATTGCCCGGACATGGCGATCACCAAGGTCGAGGGCGGCTATCTCGTCGATCCCGATTTCTGCAAGGGCTGCGGCCTCTGCGTGGCGGAATGCCCGACCGGCTCGATCCACATGAAAGAGGACACGACAAAATGAATGCCCCGGCTTTCAACGACACCATGCAGCTGCTCAACGGCAACCACGCGGTGGCCTGGGGCGTGCGCCTCGCCGCGCCCGATGTCGCGCCGCTCTATCCCATCACGCCACAGACGCCGATCCTGGAAAAGCTGATCGACTTTCAGAGCAGCAATCTGTTTGATGCCGAACTGCTGACCCCGGAATCCGAGCATTCCGCCATGGCCGCTGCCATAGCAGCTTCGGCCACCGGCGCGCGGGTGTTCACGGCAACATCCTCGCAGGGCCTGCTCCTGATGCACGAATTGCTGCATTTCGCCGCCGGTGCGCGCACCCCGATCGTGATGTTCAACGTCAACCGCACCCCGGCCTCGCCCTGGGGCTTCTGGCCCGATCAGATCGACAGCCTGTCCCAGCGCGACACCGGCTGGATCCAGCTCTACAGTGAAAACCCTCAGGATTCGCTCGATACGGTGATCCAGGCATTTCGCATCTCCGAGGCGGTCAACCTGCCAGTCATGGTCAATCACGACGCCTTTTATGTCTCCCATTCGGTCGAGCCTGTCAGCCTGCCGTCCGCCGAGGCCGTGGCCAGCTACCTGCCGCGCACCAAGCGCGAGATCCAGCTCGGCGATGCCTCGGGCCGCTCGCTCGGCGCGCCCATTGATCAGGCCGCCTGGAACCTCACCCGGCGTGAGATGGCCGAAGCCATGGGACGGGTCGAGGCAGTGAC
>CBDUFA010000374.1:0-2413 GCA_965366295.1 uncultured Hyphobacterium sp. | reverse complement strand
GCATGCCACCGCCCGGCTCGATGCCGCGCACACGGCCTGGATCGCCTATCGCGATGCCGAATGCGACCGGCGCGCCTCGCTGCTGATGATCGGCGATAACGCCGCCAATGTCGGAATTGACTGCCGGGTGTCGCTCACCCGCAGCAGAACACGGGAATTGATCGAGCAATGACGCCCATCCTCCACATCGGCAACAAGCGGCTGTCCACCTGGTCGCTGCGTCCCTGGCTGGCGCTGAAGAAATCCGGCCTTGCCTTTGAGGAGCAAATCATCCCGCTCGACCAGGACGACACGCGCGAGCGTCTGCTCGCCCTGTCGCCCGCCGCCACCGTGCCGGTGCTGGAAACGGACGACGGCCATATCTGGGACTCGCTGGCGATTTGCGAATGGGCCGCGGAACAGGTGCCGGCGCTCTGGCCGGAAAACAAGGCGCTGCGCGCCTGCGCCCGTTCGGTCACCGCATCGATGCATTCCGGCTTTTCAGCCCTGCGCAACGAGCTCGGCATGGACCTGCAGAAGGAGAAGGCGGCGAAGGATATGAGCGTCGCCTGCTGGCGCGATGTCGAGACCGTGCAGGCGCTCTGGGCCCATGTGAAGACCGGCGAGGGGCCGTTCCTGTTCGGCGAATGGTCGATTGCCGACGCGTTCTTCACCCCCGTCGCGACGCGGTTCGACACCTTCAAGGTGCCGCTTTCCACAGACGCGGCTGCCTATGTCGAGACACTGCTGGCTGATCCGGTCTATAAGGACTGGCACGCCGCCGCGCAGCTCGAAACCTGGGATGCGCCTTTCCACTAGAGACGGGGCTCATGGACTTCATCAAGGACGCCATCCGCACGATTCCGGACTATCCCAAGCCGGGAATCCAGTTCCGCGATGTCACCACGCTCTTGAAGGATGCGCGCGCCTTCCGCGCCGCGATCGACCTCATGGTGCAGCCCTGGGCCGGCGCCAAGATCGACAAGGTGGCCGGCATCGAGGCGCGCGGCTTCATCCTCGGCGGCGCCGTGGCGCACCAGCTCTCCGTCGGCTTCACCCCGGTGCGCAAGAAGGGCAAGCTGCCCGCGCGCACGCTGGAGGAATCCTACGAGCTGGAATACGGCACGGATGCGGTGGAAATCCACGCCGATGCCGTCGCCGAGACCGAGCGGGTGCTGCTGGTCGATGACCTGATCGCCACCGGCGGCACCGCCGAAGCAGCAATCAAGCTCTTGCGCCGCGCCGGTGCCGATGTGGTCGGTGCCACCTTCGTCATCGACCTGCCCGATCTGGGCGGCAACAAGCGCATCGAGGCCATGGGCGTGCCCTGCGCCAGCCTGGTGAGCTTCGAGGGGGACTGATTTCCCCCTCACCCTGACCGCTCAACGCTTCGCGAATTCGCGCTCCTCCCTCTCCCTCGAGGGAGAGGGAAAGGGTGCGAGCCCTGAAAGGGCGGAGCGCCCGAGGGTGAGGGGGCTACTGGAAAAGCGATCACCCCACCCCGCCGATCCTGACGGATCGCCGACCCTCCCCATCGAGGGGAGGGGAAGAGAGCGCCCGACCCTGCAAGCATTTTCCCCTCCCCCTGTGTGGGGAGGGGTAGGGGTGGGGGAAGCTTCCGCCTCGGCCAATGCCATCATCGCGCACAGCGTCGGTGAGCGACACGTCCCGCAAGCCGGTGTAAAAAATCCGGCCTCGAACCACGTCCTGCAATTTGTTACCCTGGCATCTTCAGAGGCGGGGAGGTTTGCCATGTTTGTCGGACACTATGGCCCAGCACTGGCCGGGCCGCGCTTCGTCAAGACGGTGCCGCTCTGGGCGCTGTGCATCGCGGTGCAATTTCTCGACTATCTCTGGGGCGCCTTTGTCTATGTCGGCATCGAGCATGTCCGCATCGAGCCGGGATTTACCGCGGTCAGCCCGCTCGATCTCTACGACATGCCCTGGACCCATTCGCTTGTCATGGCGCTGGTCTGGTCCATCGTCCTGGGCCTGGTCTGGTCGCTGATTGCCCGCTCGCAGAAGCGGGCCGGGGCGATCCTGGTGGGCGCGGCGGTGTTCTCGCACTGGCTGCTCGACCTGCTGGTCCATGTGCCCGATCTCGCCCTGTGGCCGGGCGGACCGAAAGTCGGCTTCGGCCTGTGGAACAATACGCCGGTCGCGCTGACGCTCGAATTCGGCGTGCTGGCCGCCGGTCTTCTGTTCTATGTCTCCGCGACGAAGGCAAAGGGCGCCTTCGGGAAAATCAGCCCGTGGATTTTCGGCGGACTGCTCGTGGCGCTCTATTCGGTCAGCTTCTTCCAGCCGCCGCCGGCCACCGCACAGGAATTCGGCCCGATGGCGATCTTCAGCTACACGCTGGTCGCTGTGCTGGCCTGGTTGTTGTGCGACCGGGTGCGGGAAGCCCGGTAGGTTTCCTCCCCCGTTTACGGGG
>CBDUFA010000373.1:0-2461 GCA_965366295.1 uncultured Hyphobacterium sp. | reverse complement strand
CACCCGCCGCGCGAACTCGGCCAGGAAAGCCGCGTTTTCCTGCCGGGCGAGATGCATGCCGAGGCAGATATGCGCGCCATGACCGAAAGAGGCGTGCCGCGTGGACGTGTTGCGATGCGGATCGAAGGAGTCGGGATTGTCGAACACGGCTTCGTCGCGGCTGCCGGACGGGAACCAGAGCATCAGCGTATCGCCTTCATGGAATTGGTGATCACCGATCCGGATGTCGCGCGTGGCCGTGCGCAGGAAGTGACGGACCGGCGAAGCGAGGCGAATGGCTTCCTCGACGATCTTTTTCGACATGCCGTCCGGGTCGGCCTTCAGCTCGGCGAACACGTCCGGGTTCTGGGCCAGGTGCCAGACCGCCTCGGACAGCGAGAAGCTGGTCGTGTCATGGCCGGCGGTCGCGGTGATGATGTAATAGCCAAGCTGTTCCGCCTCGCCGATGGGCTGGCCGTCGATCTCGGCATTCGCGATGATGCTGGCGAGGTCATCACGCGGGTTGGCCTTGCGGTCGGCGGTCAGGGCGGTGAAGTAATTGTAGAACTCCATGAAGGTCTCGATGATGCCGGCCGTCACCTCGTCTTGGCTCTTGCCGTCGGCGGCGACATCAGGGTCTTCCGGCGAGAACAATTCCTGCGTCAGCTTCAGCATCCTAGGATAATCGCCCGACGGAATTCCCATCGCGGCCATGATCACGCGGAGCGGATATTCCAGCGCGATGTCCTGGGCGAAATCGCATGACCCACCGGTTTCCGCGAGCTTCGCCATGGCGGTTTCCGCCGAGGCGTCGATCGCACCCTGGAGCCGGGCAAGATTCCTGGGCATGAACCAGCCTTGGGTGAGCATGCGCAGGGGCGGGTGCTCCGGCTTGTCGATCGAGACCAGGCTCTTGATGATGTGGACCGTTCCGCCGGTAAAGGCCTTGAGCGCCTCTTCCCGCTCGGTCGGCATCAACACCATGCGCGGGGCCACGATGAAGCTGTCGGTGTTTTTCTCGACCTCGAAAATGTCAGCGTGCCGTGTGACATGCCAGAGGTCGACATAACCGTCCTTCCTGTTGAGATAGACCGGGTCATGGGCACGCAAGTCCGCGAGGATAGCCAAGTTGGCCGCCCGGTCGCCCCAGGTTTTGGCTTCGTAAAGCGGATCCGCCTTGCCCATAGTCTCTCTCCCCCGAACACATGGCCGTCTGTGCGGGATGATAGAGTAAACAGTGTTCAGTTCCAGAGGCCCGCGCCGCTCTCCGGGCGGTCATTCTGCGCAGGTCTTTTCCTAAACGCGGGGTGAATGACACTCTCAGACGAGGCTCAGGCAGGGCATGCGAGGTTGGCCATCGACTTGATCACGCCAACACGAAAGGAGCCTGTCATGTCACGCATCGCTACGAAACTTCTGGTCTCGGCGGCTGCTCTGGCGGCGCTCACCACCGGTGCTGCCCATGCCCAGTACGCCAATGCGAGCTGCTACCTGGAAGTCAGCAATTCCGGTGATGGCAGCGGTTTCCTCGCCGCCAATGCCGCCATGTATACCGGCGGTCACTGGGAAATGGACGCCTACCAGATCACGCCGACCGGCGCCCTGGACATGTCGCAATCGGGACCGGTCCGCGTCAGCAATGGCCGGATGTCGACCCTGACCCGCAATTACCTGATGACGATGTATAGCGGCCCGGCTGCCTACGGACCGGAAGCCCCCTTCGGCGTCCGCCGGCAGAATGACCGGCTGAATGAAGGCCGCTATGGCGTCGATGTCAGCGTCGCTGCCCGCCTCCGGGTGTTCGACAGCGCCGGCCGCCTGGTCTGCACGGACTCGATCAATGAACAGGCCATCCCGGCCAATCCGCCGCGCCGCATGACCTGGGGTTTCCCGGCACCGCAGCGCATGAGCTGGGGCCGCGGCGGCTACTGATCGCCGGCCACTTCCTTTCCCTCCTGCGTAACTCACGCCCGGCTCCGGCCGGGCGTTTTTATTTGGCCAAACCCGTTTATGTATCTGAATTAATTATGAATATCGCGCTCAGCATTGCCTCATTCCCGCTTCTTTAGGAAGGGGGTCATGCCGGTCAAGCAATTCCGCACCGGCCCGTTTGACAGGAGACTTGAAATGAAACTTCGTATGATCCTCGCAGGTGCCATCGCAGCCGCCTCGATCGTCAGCTTCGCCGGTGCCGCCGACGCGCAATCGCGCCGCAATGAAGTCCGCGTGAACCAGTATGGTGTCCAGAATGAAGTGGCCGGCCGCCAGTATGGCTACCGCAACAGCGCCGCGCTGCGCCAGGACGGCTATCGCCAGCACATCCTGATCATGCAGGACGGGGCCCGCAACGGCACGACGGTTGCCCAGGAAGGCGCCTAAAATGACGCCTATGTCGACCAGTATGGTCGCCGCAATGACGCGGTGATCGGTCAGCAGGGCTACAATAACGGCGCGACGGCCGTGCAGACCGGCAACAACAATC
>CBDUFA010000372.1:0-2471 GCA_965366295.1 uncultured Hyphobacterium sp. | reverse complement strand
CGCGCCGATTTGGCGCCAAATTGTGACACGGGATCGGTTAAATTCAGGCTATCAATCGGGCACAACACCATGATGATTACGGATATCGAAGACTATTTCACCAAGGGCTGCGGGCGTTGCGCGCGGTTTGATACGCCTGATTGTTCGACACGACCCTGGATCAAGGGATTGGAGCAGCTGCGTCGAATCTGCCTGTCAGAAGGCCTGACCGAGACGGTCAAATGGGCGCATCCCTGTTACATGCATGCCGGTCGAAATATCGCCGTCATGGGAGCTTTCCGGAACAATTTTCGTCTGACCTTTTCAATGTCTGCACTGATGACGGACCCGGCTGGCATTCTCGAACGCCAGGGGCCCAATACACAGCATGCCGATATGATCTGCTTCCGCAGTACAGACGATGTCGATCGGCTGGCCCCGGTCATCCGGCAATATCTTCGCGAGGCGATGGACTATGCGGAGAACGGGATAAAACCGCCAAAGGTCCGGAGCCAGCCGGATATGCCCGAAGAGCTGGCCGATGCCCTGGATTCCGACCCGGAGCTCGGCGAGGCATTTCATGCGCTCACGCCGGGTCGGCAGAAAAGCTATCTGCTCAATCTCAACGCGGCGAAGAAGCCGGAAACGCGCCTCGCCCGTATCGCGAAATACCGGACCAAAATCATTTCAGGCAAAGGCGCAACAGAACGCTGAGCCCATAAAGAAAAGGCCCGGCGGTTCATCCGCCGGGCCAGTTGGGGAGAAAATGTTGGGCAGTCCGGGGGAGAAACGGCCTGCCCTGAAGTCAGCCCTAGCGGGCCGACTGCACCATTTCGACCGATGCCGCAAAGCGGTCATTGATCGGCTTGGAAACTTCCTTGACGGCTCCGGCATACAGGTCGGAGGTCTTGTTCAGCTCGGCCAGGAAGGCGTCCATGGACGACTTCACGAAATCGGTCTGGACTTCGATCATGTCCTGGACCGACTTGGCGGAGGTCATCGCCTTCGTCGCGGCAACGGCCGATTCCATCGACGTCTTCGCGTAGGAGACGGCGTTGGCGTTCAGCGTTTCGGCATTCTTGCCGGCCGCAGTGGCCGATGCGATCACGGCATCCACAGTGTCCTTGTGGAACGCGCTGATGTCGTTGACCGACTTGAGCGACTTCTCGAAACCTTCCTTGAAGGCTTCGTTGCTGGCGGAGGTCATCTTCTCGATGGTTTCGTTCACGACGGTGGTTTGCGCCTTGGTCATGGTCTTGGTGTCCTTTTTCGGGGAGGAATTGGTTTTGGCTTTGACCGGTTTGCGGACCGCTTTCTTCTTGGCTGCGGCTTTCCGCGCCGGCGTTTTGCGGGCAGTCGCCGCTTTCGCGGTCTTGCGCGTTTCCACGGCCTTGGCGGTTGCCGGGGCTTTCGCCGCCGGGGCGTTGGCTTCGGTTTGCGCCGCTTCGGCGGCCGGTTGAGCAGTCTTTTCGGTCATTCCGGTATCTCTCTTGCGACTCATTTGTTCGCAGTTGCAGCATCAATATGCAGATTTCTCGCACATGCGTCAAGAAAATTGTTGCACTGCACAATTTATTTTTTCGCCCCCGCTTTAACCGCTCTGCAAGGGGTTTCGGCTTCACTCCGCCATCATGTTGGCAAGGTGCGCCTCGATCCTGTCTGCGTGTCTCCTTCTGTTCGCGACCTTCACCGCGGACGGACATGCAGATACGCGCCGCTATGCCGCCTTTGTTGCGGACGCGAACACGGGCGAAGTCCTGCACAGCCGCTTGGCCGATGCCCGGCGCTATCCCGCCTCCCTGACCAAGATGATGACCCTCTATCTACTGTTCGAAGCGATCGAGGATGGCGAGCTCAGCCTCACCGACACGCTCACGGCATCGCGCATCGCGGCCGGTCAGCAGCCGTCCAATCTCAACCTGTCAGCCGGGGACACGATCACGGTCGAAACCGCCATTCGCGCGCTTGTCATCAAGAGCGCCAACGATGTCGCGGTTATCGTTGCCGAAGAGCTGGCGGGCACGGAACGCGCCTTTGCCGTGGAAATGACAGCCCGGGCCCGCGAACTCGGCCTGTCGAACACCACATTCCGCAATGCATCCGGCCTGCCCAATTCCCGGCAGGTCACAACGGCGCGCGACATGGCCCGGCTGGCCCTCGCCTTGCGCAGGGATTTCCCGCAATACCTGCCTTATTTCTCGGAACGCAGCTTCAGCTATAACGGGCGCACCTATCGCTCCCACAACAATCTGATCGGCCGCGTCGAAGGCGTCGACGGCATGAAGACCGGGTATATCCGCGCCTCCGGGTTCAATATCGCCACGACGGCCGTGCGTGGTGATACCGGCCTCGTCGCCGTTGTCATGGGCGGGCCGACCGCCGCTTACCGCGATGCGCATGCCGAACAACTGATCGAGGCCGCTTTCCGGTCGCTGGACAATCGGGAAGCCCTGCTGATGGCCGCTGCCGACCTCGCTCCCCGCCTCAATCCC
>CBDUFA010000371.1:0-2472 GCA_965366295.1 uncultured Hyphobacterium sp. | reverse complement strand
GATATCGCCTTCCCAGGTCGAGCCGCCCCATTCCTCGCCGGTTTCCGGATCGACCGGGGCGTGGACATAATAGCCGTCCTCGAGCGGTTCGCCCGCCAGCCGGCGCGTGATCAGCTCGTCTTCGGAATAGAAGCAGCCCGCCAGGAAACCGGCCAGCACCAGGACGGCGAGAACGCGCATCAGGGCGTGGCGCCCGACAGCGGCTCGCAGGCCTTCACCAGCCAGCTCGCGACATCGCCCTCGACCAGCGGCAGCACGTGCTCGCGCACACCGGCATGATAAGCGTCCAGCCACGCCACTTCCGCCGGGGCCAGCAGGTGTACATCGACCAGCGATTTGTGGATCGGCGCCCAGGTGAGGTTTTCAAACCCCATCATCGGGATTTCGCCGCCTTCGATTTCGGCCGGATCGGTGACATAGATCAGGTTCTCGATCCGGATGCCGTATTCGCCTTCCTTGTAATAGCCCGGCTCGTTGGAAACGATCATGCCCGGCTGCAGCGGTTCATCCGAACCCGCCTTGGCGATACGTTGCGGGCCTTCATGCACGCCGAGGAAGCTGCCCACGCCATGGCCGGTGCCATGGCCGTAATCCAGCCCCGCCATGTAGAGCGGCAGGCGCGCCAGAACATCGAGCTGGCCGCCGGTCGTGCCTTTCGGGAAGCGCGCCAGGGCGAGACCGATATGGCCTTTCAGCACCAGGGTGAAGCGTTCGCGCATTTCCGCCGTCGGCTCGCCGATCGGCACGGTGCGGGTCACGTCCGTGGTGCCATCCGGGTACTGGCCGCCACTGTCCACCAGGTAGAGCGAACCGGGTGACAGCATCAAATTGGACGCTTCGGATACGCGATAGTGCGGCAATGCGCCATTGGCGCCAAAGCCGGAAATCGTATCGAAGGACAGATCCCGCAACTCGTTCAGCTCGCCGCGGAAACTGGCCAGCTTCTGCGCGGCGGTGATCTCGTCGACCTCGCCGGACTGGGCCTCGGTATCGAGCCAGTGCAGGAAACGCGTCAGCGCGGCCCCGTCGCGAATATGCGCCTGGGCCGAGCCATTCAGCTCGGTCGCATTCTTGATCGCCTTGGGCAGGGCTACCGGGTCGCGGCGGCGCACGACGGTGGCACCGGCGCCGGTCAGCGTATCGAACACCCAGGCCGAGGCCGAGGACGGGTCGGCGCTGACTTTCGCGCCGGACAATTCCTTCAGCCCGGCCTCGAACTCGGCTTCCGGCCGGAACGCAACCTCATTGCCGAGATGCGCGCGCACCTCGTCGGTGATCTTCTCCGGTTCCACGAACAGCGTGGCGGTGCCGTCCTTGCGGATGATGGCGGCGCCCAGCGGCAGGGGCGAACGCATCACATCGCCGCCACGCAGATTGAACAGCCAGGCAATGGAGGCCGGCGCGGTGATCGCGGCGGCATCGGCCCCGTCCTCGGCAATGGCCTCGCCGATCCGTGTACGCTTGGCAGCATGCTCCTCACCGGCAAATTCCACGGGGTGCACGGCGATGGTGGCCATCGGTGCATCGGGCTGACCATCCCAGGCGGCATCGATCGGGTTGGTCTCGACCGGGACCAGCTCGGCACCGGCCTTTTCGGCGGCGGCTTTCAACCGGTCGAGCGCGTCGGGACTGTGCAGCTTCGGGTCATAGCCGATCCTGCCACCCCGCGGCGCATTCTTCGCCAGCCAGCCGGCCACGCCCGCGCCGGTCAGGTCTTCCAGGCTGAACAGGGACTGGTCCACCTGCTCGCGCGATTGCACGGTCTAGCGGCCATCGACGAAGACGGCGGCCTTGTCGGAAAGCACGGCGGCGGCCCCGGCCGAGCCGGTGAAACCCGTCGCCCAGGCCAGGCGCTCGGCCCGGTCAGGCAGATACTCGTTATTGTACTCGTCCTCGTGCGGGATGAGGAAACCGTCGAGCCCGGCCTCGGCCAGTTTTGCACGGAGCAGCGGCAGGTGGTCCCGGCCCCATTGCGGGCCGCCCTTCACCTCGAAAGATTGGGGTCTGTAATGTGTCATGGCGCGGAAACTACGCCGCGGCCGGGCGGCTTTCAATGCGTGTCGCCTGCTATGCAAAACTTAATGGCAGATTTGAATTTTCCGCACTTCTCAATTCGGGGCGCAAGGCGCATTTGCGGGTCAGAAAAAGGAGCCCGCACATGTTTTCAAACGATTGGCTGAACGCCCTCAATGGCGGTGACTCGATGAGCCACCATCTCGACCGCACCCGCAACCGCGCCGGCATTCGCCGCCGCGCGGCCACCACCGACGTCAACGCCTTCCTCGACGCCTCCGGCATCAAGGGCCGCAAGCGTTAGGCTTGAGCTTCTTACCTAAGAGGGTGCATCTCTATTCCCTCTCCCCGCTTGCGGGGAGAGGGTAGGGTGAGGGGTTCTTTTCCAGAAACCGCACCGCTTCCAGAACAGTCTCTGTAACGCCCTCGATATTCTCCAAGACCTCATTGTTCCAGAAA
>CBDUFA010000370.1:0-2478 GCA_965366295.1 uncultured Hyphobacterium sp. | reverse complement strand
CCTTTCGCAGCGCGAGCGGCGTGGCGCCGTTATTCTCGTCCATCGCATCGAGCACGGCATCGGCATCGTCATTGTCGACACAAACGGCCACAAATGGATGGTTCTTGGCGGCGGCGCGCAACATGGCCGGTCCGCCGATATCAATGTTCTCGATGCAGGTCTCGAAATCCTCACCGGCCGCGACGGTCGCCTCGAACGGGTAGAGATTGACGAAAAGCAAATCGATTTCGGGAATGCCGTGCGCTGTCATCGACTGCCGGTCGGCCTCCAGGTTGCGCCGGCCGAGCAGACCGCCATGCACACGCGGGTGCAGTGTTTTCAGCCGCCCGTCCATCATCTCGGGAAATTCCGTGACCTCGGACACATCCGTCGCGGCGATCCCTGCCTTTTGCAGGGCGCGCAACGTGCCGCCTGTCGACAGGATTTCGACGCCCAGCGCGATCAGGCGGCGGGCCCGGTCCTCGAGGCCGGTCTTGTCGGACAGCGAGATCAACGCGCGGCGGACGGGAACGAGATCAGGAGAAGCCATGGGGTGATTTGCTCATGTCTGGAAAACTGCGGGCTCGCTTATCACGCGCATCGGCGGAGGCAAAGACGTGAACGCTTACGTTCCGCCGACCCGGCCCAGGCGCTGGAAGGCCCAGCGGACACGATTGGGCGGGCGTTCACCCGCGCCAAAAGGCTCGGCTTCGCCCTGCACGACGATCTGCGAGGTGCGCTTGGGGTGACTTCCGGCGGCCAGGTAGACGGAACGTTCGATACGGATCGGCCCGCCATCTGTCCGGAAGCGCCAGCCATCGCCATTGCCCAGCACCAGGAGTGCGCTCATGCCATCCCGCGCCAGCGAGGCGCGGACAGTGGGGTGAAGGTGAAATCGGATCGCGAACCGGTAGCGGCGGTCGACATCTTCCGGCGGGCCGTCCTCGACCGGGCGGAAGAGGCCGTCCTCGCCGCGTAGATCGCCGCCATCGGCAGCGAGGAAGAAGCGCCGCCGGTGATGCAGGCCGAAAGCCTCATGATAGCCATCCTGGCTGGCCTCGATCCAGGTGCCGATATCTTCTTCATTGCGCCGGGCCATGACCTGGCCGGGTTGTGCTTCGAAGCGTGGCCCCATCAGCTTGCGCCGCCAGCCCGGCGGGATCAGCCGGGCTGACGAGGTTTCTTCGAGCGTCAGGGTCGAATGGGCCGCCGTTGCCCGGACGGCCTCCCGCCAGCTATCGGGTTGGTGTTCGGCCCAGCCGCAATTCACCACGATGCGATGGCCACCGGCGGATAATTCGAATGCCAGCGCGCTGGCATGGGCAGATACGGCCGGTGCCCCTTTGACCGGCTTGCCGGCATCGAGCAGCAGGATGGCCCCGCCGGCCTCGACGCGTTGATAACCGGTATTGGGTGCAAAGCCGAAGGAGCGCGACCCCGTGTCCCGGGCCGACAGGATATGGTCAATGGCGCGGCGATCGCCTTCGCCCCCGCCATGAAAGGAGGCCAGCCCGCCATCACCCATGCGGAAAAAACGGATGATGGGCGCCATCCGGTCCATGGCGCGGCTGACCGTTTCCGGCGTCTCCGAGGCGAATTTCCGCCGTGATCGAAGGTGACCGGCTGATATGGCCGCCATCGGTCATCACCTGCCGCGGCAATTCCTGGGCGAGCAGCTTTTCGCCGGCCTGCCGGATCGCATCCTGTTTCAGCATGGCCCCGGACAGCATCAGGGCCGCCCCGGCCCGCACCTGGTCGGCGCCGGCCCGCGTATGCAATGCCGATCCGCGCAAATGCCGGGCCTGCTTCTGGAGTGATTTCACGCGTTCGGATTCCGTCAAAAACAGGGACGGAGCCACGGTCCAGTTGATGATGCGCCGGGCGCTGACTTCGGGAGCCCAGGCAAAACTGTTCCACTTGTCGAAACTGGCCATCCACAGATCGATCAGCTCGCCGGCTCGGTGTTTGGCCTGTCCATCCTTGCAGGCCAACAGGTCACGCAACCACCGGAAGCTGTGCAGTGTCTGGGCAAATCGTTGAGACGGGGCCGGGGACGTAAAGGGATCGTCCGCCTGCAGCGTATGGCCATTGAACGGAAACCTTCCGTCCAGGATAGCGGCGCCGCGGGCGGCGTCGGCGCTGCGAATGTCTTTCAGGGGCGGCTCGAAAAGCGAGTCTGCGACCTGTCCCGGCAAAAGGGCCCGGGCACCGCCAATCGAACACAGGGTTTCGAAGGTCTCGCGCCGGAAACGCTGGCTCAGCGCCCTGGCATAATCGGCAAGGCGGACCGCTCGGGTCATGCCGGTCACGCTCCGCGCAAGGCGTTGATATTGCTTTCATAGGCGCCGGGACCGCCCTTGAAGACCGCCGTTCCGGCGACAAGTGCGCCAGCACCGGCATCCACGCACTGGCGGGCGGTCTCCGGATTGATGCCGCCATCAACCTCGATCATGACGTCCAGCCCGCGCGATTCGATGGTCCGGGCCAGGCGCTCGATCT
>CBDUFA010000369.1:0-2484 GCA_965366295.1 uncultured Hyphobacterium sp. | reverse complement strand
CCGTCGCCATCGAGGACGAGCCATTGGACTCGGTGATCTCGGAGACGAGACGGATCGTGTAGGGGAAATCCTCGGCTGTCGGCAGAACGGCATGAACCGCCCGCCAGGCCAGCTTGCCGTGACCGATTTCGCGGCGGCCCGGCGCAAGGCGGAAGCTGGTTTCACCGACAGAGTAAGGCGGGAAATTGTAGTGGAGCATGAAGCGCTCCTTGTACGTTCCCGTCAGCGCGTCGATGAACTGCTCGTCTTCACCCGTTCCCAGCGTGGCCACGACCAGGCCCTGCGTTTCACCACGGGTGAAAAGCGCCGAACCGTGGGTGCGCGGCAGGATGCCGGCTTCGGCCACGATGGTGCGGACCTCGTCCAGCTTGCGGCCGTCAATACGCTTGCCGGTCTTGATGATGTCGCCGCGCACGATCGAGGACTCGACCGCTTTCAGCACATCGCCGAGCACGTTTCCGGCAACACCGTCCGGATTGTCCTCGCTCTCGCCCAGCGCTTCCTTGGCCTTGTCCTTTGCGGCGGAAACGGCGGCAGAACGCTCGGACTTGTCCATGATCTTATAGGCGGCGCGCAGGTCGTCTTCGACCAGCTCGCGAACCTTGGCTTCGATGTCGGAATGATCTTCCGGTTCGAAATCCCACGGATCCTTGGCGGACTTTTCTGCCAGGCGGATGATCGCGTCGATCACCGGCTGGAAGCCTTCATGGCCGAACATGACAGCGCCGAGCATGACGTCCTCGGCCAGCTCCTTGGCTTCCGATTCCACCATCATCACGGCATCGCCCGTCCCGGCCACGACGAGGTCGAGAGCGCTCTCTTCCATTTCGTCGCACAGCGGGTTCAGAACGTATTCGCCATCGATATAACCGACACGTGCCGCACCGATCGGGCCCATGAAGGGCAGGCCGGAAATGCACAGCGCGGCAGACGCACCCACCATGCCGACGATATCCGGGTCATTCTCCATGTCGTGCGAAAGCACGGTGAGCATGACCTGGACTTCGTTCTTGAAGCCCTTCGGGAAAAGCGGACGGATCGGGCGGTCAATCAGGCGGGAAGTCAGCGTTTCCTTTTCGGTCGGCCGGCCTTCGCGCTTGAAGAAACCGCCGGGGATTTTCCCGGCGGCGAAGTATTTTTCCTGATAGTTGACGGTCAGGGGGAAAAAATCGGCTCCCGGCTTGACGTTCTTGACGCCGACAGCCGTCGCCAGGACGGTCGTCTCGCCATAGGTGACCATCACGGCACCATCAGCCTGACGGGCAACCTTGCCCGTTTCGAGGGTCAGCTCGCGGCCGCCCCATTCAATCGTTTCTTTGTGAATCTCAAACATCTCGTACGTGCTTTCGTCCCGGTCGCGGGAATTTCTCTCTAGCGGCGCAGGCCAAGCTTCTCGATGGTCGCCTTGTAACGGGCTTCATCCTTGCGTTTCAGATAATCGAGAAGGCGGCGGCGCTGGGACACCATCTTGAGAAGGCCGCGACGGGAGTGATTGTCCTTCTTGTGGGTCTTGAAGTGTTCGGTGAGGTTGGCGATCCGTTCAGTCAGGATCGCGACCTGGACCTCGGGCGAGCCGGTGTCGGCCTTGCCTTGTGCGAACTCGGTGATCAGCGCGCTCTTGCGCTCTTGCGTAATCGACATCGGGTATCCTTTCTTTGCCCTTTTTGCGGGCGCTAGGCGTTATGGTTGAAGACACGGGACGGCTGGAATTTGCCGGCCTGTGCCTCGCCAAGAGCGATTGCCACATCCCCGCACAATGCAACGGCCAAGCGAGACCCGTCTTTCCCGGAGATATCGCGAGGACGCCTTTGGGCGCGAAGCTCCTGCGCGATGCGCGGAAGCAGGACGATGGCACGTCCCTGGCGAATTTGAGTGGCTTCGTCCTCGGTCACGGCCAGCGCCGGGATGTCGTCCAGCGCGGTCTCGACCGGGGCAAGCCCCTCAAAAGCGCGGCCCTTATGGGCCAAATCTGCCAATTCGTCCAGCGATATGGCAGCAGATTCTTCAAACACGCCGACACGTGTCCGGCGCAGGTGCGAGATATGTCCCTCGGTACCGAGCTCGAATGCCAGATCGCGTGCCAGGCTGCGGACATAGGTGCCCTTGCCGCAATCCATTTCGAACACGGTTTCATTGGCCGACGGCATATCGACGATTTCCAGTCGCTCGATCCGGACCGGCCGGGCTTCGAGCTCCACCTCGACCCCTTCACGGGCCAGGTCATAGGCGCGCGCGCCATCGACCTTGATGGCCGAGAATTTCGGCGGAACCTGGTCAATTTCACCTGTAAAGTCAGCTAGAACCGCCTCGATGTCGGCCCGCGCGGGGCGAACATCGGAGCGCGCGACGATCTCGCCCTCGGCATCCAGCGTCGTCGTCGTTTCACCCCATTTGACGGTGAAGCGATAGGTCTTGTCGCCTTCCTGCGCGACCGGAACGGTCTTGGTGGCTTCGCCCAGCGCAATCGGCAGCAGCCCCGTCGCC
>CBDUFA010000368.1:0-2485 GCA_965366295.1 uncultured Hyphobacterium sp. | reverse complement strand
ATTCCGGCCCGATGTCGCTGGAAACCGCCTTCTCGCGCTCTTCCAACGTGGTCGCAGCGCGCGTCGCCGAAGAGACCGGGCATGGTTTCATTGCCGAACTCGCCCACCGGCTCGGGATTGAAAGCGAGATCCGGGTCGACCGGTCGATGGCGCTCGGCTCCTTCGAGGTCACCCCGATCGAGCTGGCCACCGCCTATACCGCCTTCGCCAATGGCGGCCAGCGCGCCCATTCCCACGCCATCGAACGCATCGAGACGGTCGACGGCGTGGTGCTCTGGCAACGCGAGGCGCCGGAGACCGAAACCGTGCTCGACCAGCGCACCCTGTCCTGGATGCGCCGCTTGCTGGAAACCACGGCCCGGTCCGGCACGGCACGCTTTGCCGCCGTGCCCGGCACCACGACCGGAGCCAAGACCGGCACGACGAACGATAATCGCGATGCCTGGATTGCCGGCTATACCGGTGGACTGACCGCGGCGGTCTGGGTCGGCAATGACGATTTCTCGCCTACCGACCGCGCGGCCGGATCCGGCCCGCCGGCGGCGATCTTCCGCGCCTTCATGTCCGAGGCCCCGCCCGAGGCCGGTGTGCCGGCCGTCTGGACCGAACCGCTGGAGCCGGAAGAGGAAGAAGAGGAACGCGATCCGATCTCTTCCCTCTTGTCGCGCATCGGTGTTGGCGGCAATTAATCAGCTGGAATTCGATTTCGTCCGCCAGGGGTGACTTCACGCGCGTGCTGTGATTCGCTTGCGGCTGGACCAAACCCGGGAGTTTTCATGAAACACGCCTTGATCCTGTCTGCCTCCGCCCTCGTGCTGATGGCCTGCAACAATGACACGGCCGGTGGCGAGACCGCCGCGACACCGGTCGACGAAGCCACGGCCCTGAGCGCCCTTGAAGCCCTGCACCTCGCCGAATCCGGCCAGGGCGCGGTGAGCTGGGAAGAGCGGACATTCGACAATGGCGTCTTCACCTTTACCGGTCTGACCTTCGTCATGTACGAGGACGACGCCGATACGGGAGACGAGGATGGCGAAGAAGGCGAAAGCCTCGACGTCGATTTCGAGACCAACTCCTTCACCGCCGAGACCATGACCGTGACCTCGCCGCGCTTCGACGAGGCCGGCAATGTCATCTTCAACGCCATCGCCATGAACGGCATCACGCTGGGCGCCGATGACGAGGACTTCACCGGCACGATCGGGCGGTTCACCGTGGAAGAGCCCAACAGCCAGCTTGTCATGGCCTTCGCCGACGGCTTTTCCGGCGAGCCGGTCGACGAGGACGAGATCGAGAATGACGAATGGCGCTACGGCCTGTTCGCCATCGAGGATCTCGCCTTCTCCGGCACCGAGGATGGCAACGAGTTCTCCGCCGGTTTCGGCACCCTCTCCATCACCGATCTGGGCGATTACGCGATCGGCCAGTTCGTCCTGTCCGACCTGCTGATCGACGGCATGGACGATGAGGTCGGCCGCATCCATTTCGCGCTCGAGGAAGTCAGCGCGGACGGGATCGGCGAAGCCATGACCTATCCCTTCGTGGCGCAATTCGCCATGCTGGGCGCCGCCTTCGAGGCCGATGTTCCCAACGAGGATATCGACGCCGACATCCCGGACCTGCCCGAGGATTTCGACCCGCTCGACAGCTATGACAACATTTCCGTGCGCGGTCTCGACGTGAATGTCGGCGGCGTGATGGTGACGCTCGACAGCCTGCGGGCCTGGTCGGAGGAACGCGGCGGCGACCTCGTCTATACCAGCGAGATGACGCCGCTGACCGTGGCGCCGGACACGAATTTCCCGCTCGGCGCGCAAATGGCGCTGGGGCTCGGCATGCTGGGCTATCAGCAGCTGGAATTCGTTTCCGCCGGCGCGACCGTCTATGACCGCGACGCCGACCGCGCCTACACCGAGGGCGACAATTATTTCGAGATGACGGACGGGTTCCGCGTCGAGGTCGAGAGCGATGTCTCCGGCATCATGGCCTACACGATGAACGCACTGTCCATGACCACCGCCATGGACGAACCGGACACCGAACAGGTCATGGAAATGCTCGAACCGCTCGTGCTCAGCCGTTTCGTTTTCCGGCTGGAAGACCTCTCCCTGCTGGATCGCGCCCTGACGGCGGCCTCGGCCGCGCAGGGGATGCCCAAGGAACAGCTGCGCATGCAGGCGGGCGGGCTGATCATGATGGCCACGATGGGCGCGCCGGCGGAAATCCCGCGGCCGCTGCTCACCCAGTTCTCGACCGCCATGTCCACCTTCATTGCCGAAGGCGGCTCCGTGGAAGTGCGGATCGAGCCGGAAACACCGGTCAGCGTGGGCGCGCTCGTCGGCCAGGCCGAGGCCGGAACACTGGACCTCGACGCCATGGGGATCACCATTGCCGCCATCCCGCCGGAGACCAGCGGGGAATAGCTAGCGGCTCAACCGCAGCACCGCACCGCCACTGGCATCGGTCAGCACGTAAAGGCTGCCAT
>CBDUFA010000367.1:0-2493 GCA_965366295.1 uncultured Hyphobacterium sp. | reverse complement strand
CCCTGGTCGGGCAGGAACTGCAGCACGCCCCAGACCGCCACGATCATGCCGGCGAAGGTCCACAGCGTGACGCGGCCGCCCCCGAACCTGTCGGATATCCAGCCGGTTCCGGCACGGCTGAGCGCACCGACCAGCGGGCCGAGAAAGGCGTAGGACAGCGCATTCACGTCCGGGAACTGCGTTTTCATCAAGAGCGGGAAGCCCGCCGAATAGCCGATGAAGGAGCCGAACGTGCCGGTGTAGAGAATGCACATGATCCAGTTGTGGAAGCGCGAGAAAATGATCGACTGTTCGGTGAAGGAGGCACGCGCGGCGGCGATGTCGTTCATGCCGAACCAGGCGGCAACCGTCGCGACGATCAGGAACGGGACCCAGACGAAGCCGGCATTCTGCAGCCAGATCATCGAGCCGTCGGCGGCGGTCTGCCCGTCGCCAAAGGCGAAGGCGAAGGTGCCGGTGGAAATGACGACCGGCACCAGGAACTGCATCACGCTGACGCCCAGATTGCCGAGGCCGGCATTGAGCGCCAGAGCGTTGCCCTTTTCCTTCTTGGGGAAGAAATAGGAAATGTTGGCCATCGAGGAGGCGAAATTGCCGCCGCCGAAACCGCATAGCAAAGCCAGAACCAGGAAGATCAGATACGGGGTGTCCGGGTTCTGCACCGCGTAGCCGATACCGAAGGCCGGGATCAGCAACGAGGCCGTCGACAGCGTCGTCCACAGGCGACCGCCGAAGATCGGCACCATGAAGGAGTAGAAGATACGCAGCGTCGCACCCGACAGGCCAGGCAGGGCGGCGAGCCAGAAAAGCTGGTCGGTCGTATAATCGAACCCGATCCCCGGCAGCTTGGCGACCACCACCGACCAGACCATCCACACCGAAAAGGCCAGGAGCAGCGCCGGAATGGAGATCCACAGATTGCGGCGCGCGATCCGGCGTCCCTGTTCGTTCCAGAAGGTCTCGTCGTCCGGCCGCCAGTCCTCCAGAACCCCGGCCAGACCCGCGTGTTTTTCGCCTTCGTGGATCGGCTGCATCTCGGGGAGCTGGGGAAGGTCGACCAGGCCTTCGGCCAGGGCCCGCTGCTCCATTGCACGGATGGAGAAGTGCATCCACACCATCGCCACGGCCACGATGAGGAACAAAAGCATGAAGCAGGTCGTCCACACGCCCGTCAGGTCGAGCATGGCACCGAAGGTGATCGGCAGGACGAAGCCGCCGAGGCCGCCGATCATGCCGACCAGACCGCCCACCGCTCCGACATGGTCGGGATAGTAGACGGGAATGTGCTTGTAGACCGCCGCCTTTCCGAGCGACATGAAAAAGCCCAGCACGAAAATCGCCAGGACGAAGGGCACCAGGCTCATGCTGGTGGAAAACTGGATCGGCCCTTGCGTGCCGTGGATGATGTAATCCGTATTCGGATAGGACAGCATGAAGGTCAGCACCGCGGAGACGCCGAAGGTCCAGTACATCACCGAGCGCGCGCCATGCTTGTCGGACAGGTGACCACCATAGGCGCGGAAAATCGACGCCGGCACGGAATAGGCGGCGGCGATCATGCCTGCCGATTTGATGTCGAGGCCGTAGACACCGACCAGATAACGCGGCAGCCAAAGCGCCAGCGCGACGAAGGCGCCGAAGACGAAGAAATAATAGAGCGCGAAACGCCAGACCTGGAGGTTGCGAAGCGGCTCGAGCTCCACCAGGGTCGACCGCGCCTTCTCGCCGCTCGCCTTGCGCGCGGCGGTGGCGGGATCCTCCTTGGTGAACAGGAAAAAGACAATTGCCATGATGGCCAGGGCTACGGCATAGACCTTTGCCGTCGACTGCCAGCCAATGGCGACGAGAAGAAATGGCGCCCCGAAATTGGTGATGGCGGCGCCGACATTGCCGACGCCGAATATGCCGAGCGCCGTACCCTGGCGCTGCTTGGGGAACCAGCGCGACACATAGGCTATGCCGACCGCGAACGATCCGCCGGCAAGCCCGACACCCAGGGCCGCGACCAGAAACATCGCATAGGTCGAAACGGTGGACAGCAGCCAGGTGGCGACGGCGGTCAACAGCATGACCAGCGTAAACACGATCCTGCCGCCATACTGATCCGTCCAGATGCCCAGGAAGATGCGGCTAAGGGAGCCGGTCAGGATCGGTGTCGCAACGAGCAGACCGAACTCGGTGTCGCTGAGACCCAGCTCCTGCTTGATCCTGACGCCGATGATCGAAAAGATGGTCCAGACCGCGAAACAGGTGGTGAATGCGATCGTGCTCATCCCGAGCATTCGGGTCTGTTGTCCGGCCGATACGCCTGAGAGCGAGTGCATGAATCCGTCCCCTTCTCCTGCGAGCGGTAATGTCGCAACTTCGAAATGACGGGTTTAGTTGTGCGCGCTGAGGCCCGGCGCAGTTGATCCGGATCAATCCGCAGCTTCGTTTTGGCGAAAACAAAGCGCGCGCCGGCAAATGGCAACAAGTGCGCGCCTCTACATCAAG
>CBDUFA010000366.1:0-2495 GCA_965366295.1 uncultured Hyphobacterium sp. | reverse complement strand
ATCAGGGCGGCATCGACTCCGTCGAGTGACGTGCCGCTCATCAATCCGATCACGCGATGCATGATGCCCCCTTCCGGCTTTTGCCAACCGCCGCTAAAAGACGCGGCCCAACCCTAATCAGGCCGAAGCCATGACCGAATACAAGTCCGAACTCATCCAAACGCTGGTTTCCCGCGGATATCTCAACCAGGCCACCGACCTGGAAGGGCTCGATGCCGCCGCGGCCGAAGGCCGGATCACGGGCTATATCGGTTTCGATATCACGGCCAATTCGCTGCATGTCGGCTCGCTGGTGCAGATCATGATGCTGCGCCGGATGCAGCAGGCCGGCCACAAGCCGATCATCCTGATCGGCGGGGGCACGACGAAAATCGGTGACCCGTCGGGCAAGGACCAGTCGCGCCAGATGATGACCGAGGAACGCATCCAGCAGAACCTGGCGGGCATCCTGAAACCGTTCGAGCGGCTGATGTCGATCGGCGATGGCGAAAGCGATGCGATCGTCGTCAACAATGACGAATGGCTGTCGAAGTTCGGCTATCTGGACTTCCTGCGGACCTATGGCCCGCACTTCACCATCAACCGGATGCTGACATTCGAGTCGGTGAAGCTGCGGCTCGACCGCGAGCAGCCCCTCACCTTCCTCGAGTTCAACTACATGCTGCTCCAGGCCGTCGATTTCCTGGAATTGTCGCGCCGCTATGACTGCACGCTGCAGCTCGGCGGCGGCGACCAGTGGGGCAATATCATCAATGGCGTGGAATTGTGCCGGCGCGTCGACCAGAAGCCGGTTTTCGGTTTCACCACGCCGCTGATCACGACCGCTTCGGGTGCAAAGATGGGCAAGACAGCCGATGGCGCGGTCTGGCTCAATGACGATTTGCTGAGCGCGTATGAATACTGGCAATTCTGGCGCAATACCGAAGATGCCGATGTCGGCAAATTCCTGCGCCTGTTCACCGATGTGCCGCTGGATGAGATCGCAGAGCTGGAACAGCGCGAAGGCGCCGAGCTGAATGCGGTCAAGGTGCGCCTTGCCAATGAAGCAACCGCGATGATGCACGGTGCCGAGGCGGCCCGGGCGGCGGAAGAGACCGCTCGGGCAACGTTTGCGGCGGGCGGTGCGGGCGGTGCCCTGCCGTCATTTGATATTCCGTCGGGCGAACTCGCCGCCGGCTTTCCCGTGCTGGGCCTTCTGACCGGCGCCGGATTTGCCGAGTCCAATGGCGAGGCCAAGCGCCTGATCAAGGGCGGCGGGGTGCGCGTCAATGGCGAGGTGGTGAGCGATCCGCAAGCCAGTGTGACCGAGGCCGATCTGCAGGACGGGGCGATCAAGGTCTCGGCCGGCAAGAAGCGCCACGCGCTGGGCAAGCCGATCTAGTTTTCCAATTCGATATTCTCGGGCGGCAAGCCGTCATCATCGTCGGGCGGTATCGCCGGGTCATCCGTGCCGGTTGCGGTGTTCTCTCCGGGTGAAGCAGTTTCAGCGGACTCGGTGTTACGATCTTCGGCATCCTGCGCCTGCCGGGCCCGCTCGCGCTCGACGGCACTGCCTTCGAACAGCCTGCGGAACAGGCCCGGCGCCAGCACGGAAAGCGGATTGGCAATCACGGTCGGCTGGTCGAACGGCCCTTCGGCCGAGAAGGTTATGCCGATAATCCCCTCGCCCGGCCGCGAGACGAGGGCTTCACCCACCAGCGGCAGATTGCCCACGAAGGAGTTGAGCCCGTAGGACGGCGCCAGCACACCATCGAGGGCCAGCCGGTCGGCGCCGAGATTGATCGAGCCTTCGACCGTCACGCCGAGCGACGGGCCTGTCGCACGGGTTTCGGTGATGGAGATCACGCTGTTTTCGACCGCGATGTCGGCCTGCATGACCTCGAAATCGATGCCGCCATCGCCGGACAGGAGGGATTCGAGCCCCGGCAGCGACCCTGCCGCCAGGATCCGCGCCAGCACCGGCATCCGCACAAGCGTGAAAGCATCGGATTCAATGGCATATTCCGAGCGGCCCTGTTCGCCCGCGGGCGGCATGGAGCCGGTCAGCGTGAACGTGCCGCCCTGGACGTTCTCGTAGAGATCGAGCACGCGCAGCAATTCACCGAAATCCGGGGCGGTCAGCTCGACCTGGCGGCGTTCGCCAAGGGCCGATGTTATGTTCAGCGACAAAAGGCCTTCTGGCGTGGTGGCCCGGACGGTGAGCAATTCGCCTGCGAGATCATCGGCCTGCCAGTCAACGCGGACATCGTTGTAACGGACCGAATCCGTGACCTGGACTTCATCCAGCATCACCGAAAGCCCGACCGGGGGCGGCGTGCCGCCCGCGCCGGAAAAATCCGTCAGCCCCGCCAGCAGGCCGGTTGCATTGAAGTAGCTGCCATTGAGGGTGAAGACGAGCGGCCCCTCGGCGCCTGACGGCCGCGACGCCGATCCGGCGGCATCCAGATACCCGTCGAGGAACAAGCGCGTCGCATTGGCCGCCACGAGGCGGCCAT
>CBDUFA010000365.1:0-2502 GCA_965366295.1 uncultured Hyphobacterium sp. | reverse complement strand
CACAGGCCGGGCGCTGGTCGCAGCATGCCAATGCCAATGCGATCGATATTTCCGGCTTCCGGCTGGCCGACGGGCGCGTGATCGGTGTGCATCGCTGGGATAATGGTGGCGAAGATGCCGCCTTCCTGACCGAGGTGCGCGACCGGTCCTGCGAGATTTTCACCGGTGTCCTGGGCCCGGATTACAATGACGCCCATGCCGACCATTTCCATCTCGACATGGGCCCCTGGGAGATCTGCTCCTAGTCGGCGTGACCTCGGGCCGGGGTCAGCCCGGCTCGACCGCGTCTGCCGGGAGATCGCCGCCATTGCCGATCTCGCGCGCCGGGCAGTTCTCGCTTTCACGCCGCTCGACCATGCGGTTGGCCTGGGCGATGAAGCCGGAGCGGCCATAGCTGACCTCGGCAGCCGCCAGCCAGTCACAGCCGGCGGCGTGATCGCCGCGCTGCAGGGCGAGAGAGCCCAGCCGCAATTGCTGTTCGGCGACGGAGGCGATCAGCCCGGCCTCTTCATACAGGGGCAGGGCGAGCCCGGCCTGGCGGGCGGCATCGTCGAAATCGCCCGCATGGTAGGCGGCGAGCGCCAGCGCATCATGGACATAGGCGCGGGTGTCCGGTGCCACTTCGCGGTTCTCGATGATCGCAAACACGCGCTCCGCATGGGCGTAGGCGCGCTCACTGTCCTGACTGGCGGCCGAGATCCCGATCGACAGGATCAGCGCATCGGCCTCGCCGGCCGGGTCCGGTGTCAGGGCGGCCGCCTCCAGCGCCTCGTCGGCATAGGTGCGGGCCGCCGCATAATCCCCGCGGCGCAGGGCCATCCAGCCCGCATTGCGCGCGGCACGCTCGATGGCGCGGACATATTGATACTCGCGGGCCCGTTCCAGGCTGCGTTCATAGAAGCGCGAGGCGGTTTCGAAGTCACCGCGGGCCTCGGCGATGGATCCAAGATTGGACAGCGTCAGCGCGGTGCGTTGCGGATGACCCTCGGCCTCGAACGTGGCCTGTGCGCGCCTGTAGGCGTCCTCGGCGCGATCGAACTCGCCGCGCTGGCGATAGATTCCGCCAAGATTGTTCTGCGCCAGGGCGATGCCGACCGTGTCATCCATCTCCTGCATGAGCGAGAGCGCACGCTCATAATATTGCTCGGCCGCGGCATCATCCCGGTCGGCTTCGGCCATCAGCCCCATATTGCCGAGGTGCCGCGCCGCCCGGAATAGGTCGCCATTAAGGTCGGCGAGCTGCAATGCCTGTTCATACCAGCCGCGCGCTGTCTCGTAATCGCCGCGCATCCAGTAGATCGAGCCGAGGCTGCCCAGGACAATGGATTCCTCGGGCTCATCACCGGTCTCGCGCGCAATCTCCAGCGCGCGGCGTACCAGCTGCTCGGCGCGCGCATCCTGGCCCTGTTCGAGATAGACCCCGCCGAGGCGATCGAGGGTACGGGATTCATCCGGGCGCAGCCCGAGGCTGGCCTCATAGGCCGAGATGGCGCGCTGCGGATCTATGGCCTCCGCCACAACCCCCAGCGCAAACCAGCGCTCCGCCGCCGCTTCCGGCGTCCGGCGCTCCAGCCGCCTGGCCGAGTCTTCCAGCGCATCAAACGCCGCCCCGCTATTGCCGTCGTCGAGATCGGCAAGCGCCTGTTCGACCCGCCGATCGCCGGACCGGGCGAGCGCACCAACGGTTTGTTCGAGATCGGTATTGCCACGGTAATCGCCGCCACGCGCCACGGAAGATGATTCCAGATGGCTGGCGACATTCGCGGCCAGAGCCGAGGCCTCGGCCTGTGTCAGCGGGCCGCCTCCCATGACGAGGCTGTCGAGATCGGCGATGAAGCCGACCGTTGCGGCAAGCGCTGCGGTGATCGCGGCCGCGGGCGCCCAGCGGCGCCTCAGCCAGGCCTGGGCGGGCGCGGTTCGAGACTTGAAGGAGGTCCAGACAGTCATGGGCAATACCTTAGCCTTCCCCCGTGAGGCGAGCCAGCTTCCGTCTTCATTTTGATACGTGTTAACTATACCGTGCGGCCTGAGGGGTGGCGCTGAATGTATTTGATGTATGTCGACGAGTCCGGGGATACCGGGCGGGAACCCGGTTCCAGCCCGGTTTTCGTGCTGGCCGGTCTGATCGCACCGTCCGGCAAGTGGGCGGACATCGAAGCTGCCATGACCGATTTGCGCAAGGATCTCGGTGCCCAGTACGGGCTCAAGGCTGCTGACGAGCTCCGCGGCTCGACCATCATGCGCAAGGGTCCGGGCGATGCGGCGCGCCGGGTCGCGCTGATCGAAGGTGCCCTGAAGGGCATCGCCTCGATCAAGTCGGTGAAAGTTCTGCTGACGGCGGTGCGGAAAAAGAATCTGCCGCCGGAAACCGATGTCTTCCGGGCCGGGTGGTCGGCCCAGCTGGGCCAGTTCGATGCGTTCCTCGCCCGCGCTGGCGGCCGGAACTCGGCGGCCCAGGGCTTCGTCGTCGCCGACCGGACGCAAAGCCTGCAGTTGGACAAG
>CBDUFA010000364.1:0-2510 GCA_965366295.1 uncultured Hyphobacterium sp. | reverse complement strand
GCCCCTTTTCTTTTGCGTGAAAGCCGCTGGCCGCCGCTGCGCTGTCATGCTAGCGGACGGGCATGACCCAGCCCCGTTTCATTCCCCACGAATTTGCCAACCAGGCGATGATCTATACCTGCTGGCCGGCTGCTGCCGACCTTTGGGAAGACAATCTGGAACCGGCGCAAGCCGAGTTTGCACGCTTTGTCTCCCTGCTGGCCGGGGAGGGCGAAACCGCCCAGCCCGTGACGGTATTGGTTGCCACCGAACAGGCCAAGCAATCCGCGCTCGCGGCGCTGGGTGACCGGGTCGAGATCGTGCATGCCGCCTATGGCGATGTCTGGGCGCGCGATACCGGCCCGGTTTTCGTGGTCGGGCCGGACGGCCCGGTCGCGGTGCGGTTCCGGTTCAATGGCTGGGGCGGGAAATACGAGCTTGCCGGTGACGAGACCGTCGCCGAGACGATTGCCGGGCTCGCCGGTGTGCCGCTGCGCGATGTGGCCACGGTCTGCGAGGGCGGGGCGCTGGAGTTTGACGGCGCCGGCGGTGTGCTGACCACGCGGCAATGCGTGTTGAGCCCGTTCCGCAATCCCGATGCCAGCGAGGCCGAGATCGAAGCCCAGTTCCGGGAAATCCTCGGTGTCGAGGCGGTTTACTGGATCGATGACGGGCTGCACTTCGACCACACCGATGGCCATGTCGACAATATCGCCCGCTTCATCGCGCCCGGCGTGGTGGTCTGCCAGTCGCCCTCGGGCGACAACGATCCACAGGCCGACGTGCTGACCGCGATCTCGCGCCAGCTCAAGGCGATGACAATGCCGAACGGGACCCCGTTCCGTGTGGTTGAAATCCCGTCGCCCGGCCGGGTCGAGGACGAGGATGGCGAGCCCATGCCGGCCTCTCACATGAACTGGGTGATCGCGAAAGACCGCGTCATCATGCCGGTTTACGATGAAACTTGCGGAAAAGCGGCGGCCCGGGCCTTGCAAGATGCCTTGCCCGGTAGGAAAGTGTTAACGAGTCCGGCAAGGGCGATCCTTTCGGGCGGCGGGGCTTTTCATTGCGTCACATGCAATCTGCCCGCCTGACCCTGGACGAGATCTCCCCGCCGTAGACGAGGGGGAGGGGCATGCGGGCCCTGGGCATATTATTGTTGATGTTTGTGAGCTGGACCGGCCTCGCCGCGGCGTCCAGCCCGGCGCTCTATGTCCAGGTCTCGCCCGCCGTGTTCGCGATCATGGAGCCGACGCTGATCATGCGCCGGCCGGTGGCGCCCAACCTGTTGTATCTCAATGCATTCCGCCAGCGCCTGGAAGATGTGGCCGGGCGCGATTACATGGCCGGCCTGGCCGTGGCCGTGATCGATAATGGCGAGCTCGTGCTGGTCTATACCTCCGGCGAGGAAGAGGCCGGGTCCGGGCGTCCGGTCACCGATCACACCCTGTTCCGCGCCGCCTCGGTTTCCAAGGGCATGACCGGCACGCTGATGGCGTTGCTCGAGCATGAAGGCCGGCTTGACCTGGTCGAGGATGTGCCGCGGGAGCTGCTGCCCTTGCCGCGCGGGCGAAGTGCCACGGTGGAACAGGTGCTGGCGCAGCGCACCGGGCTGGTGCCGCACGCGCTCGACCGCCAGATGGAAGCCGGCACGGCTTTATACGATCTGCGCAACCGGTTCCGCTCGCAGCGCACGGTCTGCCGCCCCGGCGATTGCTACTCGTATCAGAACGTCGCCTATACCAGTCTGGAGACCATGACGGCGCAGGCCGCCGGCCTGCCGTTCGAGCAGGCCATGCGGGCCTGGCTGTTCGAACGCCTCGGCATGGAGGATGCCACGATCGGCGTCGACGACCTCGTCACCGCGGAAAGCTGGGCCCGGCCGCACCGCCGCCGCGAGCGCGTCGGCGGCCTGCCGGTCGCCGGTGATCCGGAATCCGCCTATGACACGACCGTGTCTGCTGCCGGGGTGAATGTCTCGCTGCGTGACATGATCGCCTATGCCCGCGCCCATCTCGGCATCAGCCAGCGCCTGCCGCGCGACGTGCTGGAACGCGTGCATGCCAGCCGCGGGGAAACACCCGAGCAGACACGCCGCCTCTACCGGCTGTCCGAGCGCATCGAGTCGACGGGCTACGGGCTGGGATGGCGGACCTATGACTGGAATGGACGGCAATTGCTGACCCATTCGGGCTATCTTTCCGGCTATGGTGCACAAATCTATCTGGAACCCGCGACCGGTTTTGCTTATGTGGGACTGTGGAATGCGGATGGAGACGCCCCGTGGTGGCTGTTTCCGACGCTGATGGATTTGCGGACGGGCGACGGGCCCGGCGACTGGCTCGACCAGCTCGACGAATAGAACGGATTTATCCATGCCGGATCAGACACTGGCCGTAGCGGCGCTGCAGGCGCCGTTCGGTTCGGACATCAACGCCAATATCAGGACGGTCTCGGAGCTTGTCCGCGAGGCCGCGGCCGCGGGTGCGCAAGTCATCATGAACAACATGAATGCCCTGTTTCCGATTGGT
>CBDUFA010000363.1:0-2512 GCA_965366295.1 uncultured Hyphobacterium sp. | reverse complement strand
CTTCTCGAAGCCTTCACCCTCGCAGACATTCAGGATCAGCAGATCGTCGGGCCGGTCCTTGAAATAGGCCTTCACCTCGGCGACATGGCGGTCATAGACCCAGGCAAAGCGTTCCGGCTGGAAATTGTAGCAGCCATAGACCGCGGCCCGCAAAAGCTGGCGCATCAGGAGATGCGTCTCCTCGTCAGGGTCTTCGGTGTGCTTGAAGGCGGGCCGGTTGAACCAATGGTTCTGGCATGAGCGCAGCCAGCTTTCCCGGTCGCGCACGGTGAGCACGAATTTCGAGCCCGGATACTGCTTGTCCAGTTGCTGGTAGTACGGCACCGTGGTGATGTCGGTCAGCCCGTCATGGTATTTCAACAGGGTCAGGTCGTACTGGCCATAGGCCAGCTCGGTATAGGTATCCTCGTCGATCGGATAGTGCGAGGTATCCCAGCCCAGGATCTGAAGGCCGGCGGTCAGCGAGCGCGTGCCGGTCCGCGACAGGCCGAGGCCGAACACCATCGGCTTGTCCTTGGCCGCGCCATAGACATGGCGCTCGTCATTGCGCGCCAGCCATGCGTCGAGATCGGCCATGGTGAACGGGTCTTTCTCGGTAATTCCCAGCCGCGTCAGCTCCTGTTCGGCGAAGCGGGGCAAGGCCTCGATGAAGGCATGGGTCTCGGCTGGCGTGGCGGTCTTGGCGACATTCTGGCGGGCGAACTGGATGGCGTGATTGGCGATCACGAAATCGTCGACCTCGCCGGTATGGTCCGGCCAGTGCTTCATCGCCGACGACAGGCGCTTCAGCTGGACATGGGTGCGGCTGCGCAATTCGCGCAACGCATACTTCATGAAGACGTGGCGGTAATACTGGAAGTAGTCGTGCAGGATATCGAAATTGCGGAATTGCTTGCTCATCCGCAGCGGCTTCATGGCCAAATTGCGCAGGCGCGATTCCGGCCGCAGCACGTATTTCAGATCATTCAGCGGCGGTTCGATCGCCGCCATCGCCCGCACCAGGTCGATGCGGGTGATGTGCACCCCGCAATGCAGCCGGCCGCGGAACCGGTCGGTGACATAGGCATCGACATAGGCGGCATCGGTCTGCTCGATAAACTCGCGCATGTCCTCGAGAATGAGGCAGTCGGCATCGAGATAGACGACATAATCGCAATCATGGTCGATGCGCAGCATCTGGTTCACGCACTCGGTGAAGGGGCGGACATCGTCGATGATGTGAACCCGGTCGGGCCGGATATGGCGCTCGGCCAGCTCCAGCGACACGTCGCGCGTGCGCTCGTCGATTTGCCGGAAAACGAGGTCGATCTTGGTCACGGGCCTATTCCCCCCAGGCCATGTCGGCATTGAAGGCGCCGGCCATTTCTTCAAACAGCGCCAGGTTCGGCGCGGACATTTCGGTCTTCCAGCGCAAATCGAGCCGGATATCGCCCTTGTGGGCGGCATAATAGGCCTCGGTGCGCGGGGTGAGCTGCAGGATCGCGTCCGGATCGCCTTCCACCTTGTCCCGCGCGGCCACGAATTGCGTGCCGGTATTGCCGCCCAGCGGATGGGATTCGCCTTCGGTGAAATCCAGCATGGCCGGATGGAAGGCGAGGCCCGCCACCTCGCAGACCTCACGGACCACGCCTTCCGGATCGGTCGCCAGCGCCTCATAGCGGACCGCGATCTTCGGCCCGGTGAAGGCATCATAGACCTCGCGGCTGGCCTCGATCTGGGCTTTCCAGGCCGCGATCTGTTCGCCGGCATCCTTGTCCGGGTATTTGCGGAAACGTGAATTCAGCACGGCGCGGCCATCGCGTTGCAGGAAGATCAGCACGGCGCGGTCACCCTGGCTGGCCAGTTCTTTCGCCCGCGCCCGGATCCAGCCGGGATTCTTGGTGGAATCGACAATGATGGTCGCACCGGCATGCACCGCGATCTGCCGGTAGAGCGGCTTTTCCGAATTCCAGACAAAGCGCGACCAGACCGGGCAGGCTTCGCCGCATACCTTGCAGGCCCGCTTGCGCAGCGGCTTCTTCATGTCGTGGAGATAGCGGATCTTGCCACCTTCGCCGATGTAGAAGGCCTTGTCCGCTTTACCGAGGATCAATCCAAGAAGGGTGGAGCCGGAATGGCCCGCCCCGCAAATCATCACGCCCGTAACGGGCGCACCCGTATTCATTTGTCTTTTGCCTGTCCTGCCGGACCGCGATCCGCGCCCGGCCATCCCCTCACAGCTCCAGATTCCGCGATTTTCAGATTCTTCGCAAGTGCGGAAAGCTTGGCTCAACGTGCGGTATGAACGCCGCGGGCAATGGCCCGGGCAAGGCAATCTGCGGCCAGCGAGCCCAGCCGGGCCAAGGAAAAGGCCGTCGGCTCGGCCAATTCCCGCCTCCCGGTCGACAGGGCAAACACCACATCCCCGTCCAGCGGCGTGAAGACCGGGCGGATGGCGCGGGCAAAACCCGCCGAGGCCATCTGCGCGAGCCGCTTCGCGTCGGCGGGCGAAAGCCGGGCATCGGTCGCCACC
>CBDUFA010000362.1:0-2523 GCA_965366295.1 uncultured Hyphobacterium sp. | reverse complement strand
AATCGGGTTCCAGTTTGATTCAATCTCGAAGCCCATCGTCTCGACTTCAGGAAGCTCGGGCATGATGTCGCGCTAGTGCAATCGGGATCATTGCCCTATCTTCCGCCGCCATGACCGACACGCAATCAGAAACCACATCCTTCGGCTTCCGCGATGTACCGAAAACCGAAAAGGCCTCGCTGGTCCGCGGTGTCTTCGACCGGTCGGCACAGCGCTATGACCTGATGAACGACCTCATGTCGCTGGGCATCCATAGGGCCTGGAAGGACATGACGATCGAACGCGCCAATCCGCAACCGGGCGAGAAACTGATCGATGTTGCCGGCGGAACAGGCGACCTCGCGCGGGCCTTCATTGCCAAGGCGGACCAGCGGCGCAAGGCCCGCGGCGGCGAAGCGGCCACGGCCATTGTCTGCGATATCAACGAGCAGATGCTGCTGGCCGGGCAAAAGCGCGGAGACGATGCCGGCATTGACTGGGTGGTCGGCAATGCCGAGTGCCTGCCCTTCGAGGACCGGTCCGCCGATTGCGTCACCATTGCCTTCGGTATCCGCAATGTAACCGACCGAGCGGCGGCCCTGGCGGAAATGCGCCGGGTTCTGAGGCCGGCGGGCCGTTTCCTGTGCCTGGAGTTCTCGCGTCCCACCACGCGGGCGCTGGAACGCATCTATGATGCCTGGTCGTTCAATGCCATCCCCGTCCTCGGCGAGGCCATCGCCAGGGACCGCGACAGTTATCAGTATCTCGTGGAATCCATCCGCCGCTTCCCGCCGCAGAACGAATTCGCCGGCGAGCTGCGCGCCGCCGGCTTCGGCCAGGTGAAGGTCACCAATTTCTCGGGCGGCATTGCCGCGCTTCACACCGGCTGGCGAATATAGCTCTGCGACCGCATACCGCGCTCGCCATGGCCGCCATCGCGCTCTAAACCTCACCTCGCATGCTCCGAACGCTCGCCTCTCTCGCCCGGCTGACCCGGGCCGGTTTCACGCTCGCGCGCTACGACGCGATCTTTCCGCGTGAATACCAGGAGAAGTTTCCGCCGGCTCTGAAAGCCTTTGCCGCCTTCACCCGCCTCATTTCCCGCCGCGGCGAAGCCGAGAACCCGGGTGAAAGGCTGGCGCGCGCGCTGGAAAAGCTCGGCCCATCCTATGTGAAATTCGGCCAGGTCCTCGCAACCCGTGCCGATGTCGTGGGTCAGCGCTTTGCGCGCGGTCTGGCCCGCTTGCAGGACAAGATGCCGGCCTTCGACCAGAAGATCGCCATCGCCACGCTGGAAAAGGAGCTCGGCGGCCCGCTCGACACGCTCTTTGCCGAGTTCGGTCAGCCCGTGAACGCCGCCTCCGTCGCTCAAGTGCATCGCGCGAGAACGATAGATGGCCGCGATGTGGCCGTGAAAATTCTGCGCCCCGGCATCGAGCGTCGGCTGGCCAAGGATATTCGCGCCATGCAGCTGGGGGCGGGCCTCGTCCAGCGGTTTGTGCCGGCCGCCAAGCGCCTGGAACCGGTCAAGTTCGTCGACACGGTGGCCCGGGCCACCGAGCTGGAAACAGATCTCCGCCTCGAGGCCGCCGCGGCCAGCGAACTCGCGGAAGCCGCCTCGCTGGCCGAGAATTACCGCATTCCCGAGGTCGACTGGGAACGCTCCGCCAAGCGCGTCCTGACCACGAACTGGATTCCGGGCATTCCGCTCACCGACACGGAGGCCCTGGACGCCGCCGGGATCGACCGGGATGCCCTGGCTGTAACCCTGACACGCGCCTTCCTGACCACCGCGATGGAAACCGGCGTTTTCCATGCCGACATGCATGCCGGCAATCTGTTCGCCGACACGGACGGCAATCTCTGGGCGGTGGATTTCGGCATTATGGGGCGGATCGGGCGCGATGAACGCCGCTTCCTGGCGTTGATCCTGCACGGCTTCCTGACACGCGACTACAAGGGGGCGGCCGAAGCTCATTTCAATGCCGGATACGTCCCGCCCCGTCACTCCATCGAGGATTTCGCATCGGCCTTGCGGGCTGTCGGCGAACCGATCTTCGGCAAGCGGGCCGATGAAGTGCCCATGAGCCGCGTCCTGCTCCAGCTGTTCGAGATCACCGACCTGTTCGACATGCATTTGCGGCCGGAACTGGTGCTGCTGCAGAAAACCATGGTCCAGTCCGAGGGCGTCGCCCGCATACTAAATCCGAAGCACGACATGTGGGCGGCTTCCGCACCGGTCGTGGAGAAATGGATGAAGCGCGAGCTCGGACCGGAGGGTCAGATCGCCGATGCGCTCGACGATTTGAAACGCCTGCGCGATTCCGTTCGCAAATTACCCGACGCAATCGAGGACTGGGCCGAAGCCGGCGCACGCTTGCGCACCGGCGAAATCCGGCTCGATGCGGAAAGCCTGGACCGGCTCGCGGGACGCCGGCGCGAGAACAGGCTCTGGCGCTGGCTGGGCTATGGCGTGCTGGCCGTGGCAGCCGGCGCCGCGGGCGCGGCCCTGCTGTTCTATCTCATCGGGTACAGCCTGATGAA
>CBDUFA010000361.1:0-2533 GCA_965366295.1 uncultured Hyphobacterium sp. | reverse complement strand
GTCAACGCAATCGCGATGTGATCTGGGCATCACCGCAGACAAGCGTTGTCACGGTGGAGGACGGCCGCGTTGTCCATCATGTCGATTATGCCGATTACGACAATGCTCGTCAGGGACTTGTGGATTCGCAATAGCGGTCAGCGCATCCAGAAGCGGGGCGTGAACAGCAGCAGGATCACCACGATCTCCAGCCGCCCCATCAGCATGATCGCACACAACAGCCATTTGGCCGGGTCCGGCAGTGACAGGAAATGTCCTGCCGGACCGATCACCTCGCCCAGCCCGGGACCGACATTGGCGATCGCGGTGGCCGATGCCGTGATTGATGTCTCGAAATCCAGCCCCATGCCGGCCAGCAGAATGGCCCCCACGGCAAATGTTCCGACATAGAGGCCGCCAAACAGCGCCACCGAGGCGACATCGGCATCGGAGAGCGGCTGGCCACCATGCCGCTCCGGCACCAGCGAGTGAGGCAGGGAGGCCTGGTTGAGCGCGCGGCGTACGGCCTTGAGTGCAATCTGCAGCCGGAAAGTCTTGAAACCACCGGCCGTGGATCCGGCACATCCGCCCAGGAAGGTGAGGATGAACACCGTCGCCATCGCGAATGGCCCCCAGAGCTGGTAGTCCCCGGCCGCATAGCCCGTCGTGGTGATGATCGAGACAGTCGTGAACAGCGCCAGCCGCAATTGTTCGAAAGGCTGAGAGTGCAGATTGTGCTGGGCGATGACCAGGAGCAGCGTGAAGATCGCCACCAGCGCCAGAAGGAGCACGATCTCGCCATAAGCGCCGCGCCGTCGTCCATCCGAACGGCTGAAGAAGCGCACATAGGCGAGGAAAGGCAGCGCCCCGGCCAGCATGAAGAGGATGGCCACCCATTGCGCGCCGGCGGAAAATCCTCCCATCGAGGCGTCATGCGTCGAATACCCCCCGGTCGAAACCGTGGTCATGGCATGGGTGATGGCCTCGAACCCGCTAAGGCCGGTCAACGCATATCCGGCGAAACACAGCGCGGTCAGCCCGGCATAGATGCCGGCAATCAGCCCCGCCAGATGGCTGGGCCGGGCCACCACGCGGTCCTTGGACTGGGTCGAGGATTCCATCTGGAACAGCTGCATGCCCCCAACCCGCAGGAAGGGCAGAATGGCGATCGACAGGCCGATGATCCCAATGCCGCCAACCCATTGCAGAAGCGCGCGCCAGAGCAGGATCGAGGGTGCGGTCACATCAAGCCCGGTCATCACCGTCGAACCGGTCGTGGTCACGCCCGAATAGGTTTCAAACACCGCATTCGTCCAGGACAGGCCCACCGCTTCGCTGGTGAAGGGAATGGCGGCCAGAAGCGGCAAACCGATCCAGGCCCCGGCGGTGAGGGCGACCGCGCCGCGATAATCGATCTCGGGCTGCGCATCCTGCCCGAACAGGAAGAGCACACCGCCCAGAAAGCCGGCCACAAACGTGGTGATCAGGAAAGATTCGGCGACATGGTCATCATAAACCAACTCGGACAACATCGCCGTTAGCCCGGCAAGGGCCGCCAGTCCGAGACAGAGCGAACCGAGGATCAGGAGGACAATCTGGTATTTGCGCACCGATTATTCCCGTTTGCCCCGGCAAGCGTTCAAAAAAAAGCCCCGCAGGGGCGGGGCTTTTCCTTTACAGCTTGCGTTCGACTTCCTCTACCTCGAAGCACTCGATAAGGTCGCCCTTCTGGATGTCTTCATAGTTCTCGAAGGCCATGCCGCATTCCATGCCGGAGCGGACTTCGGGCACTTCATCCTTGAAGCGCTTCAGTGTCTTCAGCTTGCCTTCGTGGATCACCGTATCGTCGCGCAGCAGGCGCACACCGGCACCGCGCTTGACGACGCCCTCGGTGACATTACAGCCGGCCACCTTGCCGATCTTGGTGATGTTGAAGACTTCGAGAATCTCCGCGTAGCCGATGAAGGTCTCACGCTTTTCGGGCGCCAGCATGCCTTCCATCGTGGCTTTCACATCGTCGATCAAATCGTAGATCACCGAGTAGTAGCGGATCTCCACGCCTTCTTTCTCGGCCAGCTCGCGGGCCTGCTTGTTCGCGCGGACATTGAACGCGAACACCGGTGCACCCGAGGCTTTCGCCAGCAGGATGTCGGATTCGTTCACACCGCCGGCAGCGCCATGAATTACGCGGGCCTTGACCTCGTCATTGCCGATCTTCTCGACCGACTGGGCAATCGCCTCTGCCGAGCCCTGAACGTCAGCCTTCACGACCAGCGGCATTTCCTGGCTTTCGCTGGTCTTCAGGCGGGCAAGCATCTGTTCAAGCGACGCACCACCCGTTCCGGCCGCAGCCGAAGATTGGCGCTTCTGACGCTGGCGGTAATCGACGAGTTCGCGCGCGCGCGCTTCGCTATCGACCACGGCGAACAGCTCACCCGGTTCCGGCGCGCCGTCGAGGCCGAGGATTTCGGCCGGTTGTGACGGTCCGATTTCCTTGAGCTGACGGTTGCGTTCATCGACCAGCGCACGGACCCGGCCCCACTGGGCACCGGCC
>CBDUFA010000360.1:0-2535 GCA_965366295.1 uncultured Hyphobacterium sp. | reverse complement strand
AAGCCCCCGACGATGCCGCGCGCCGCGACTGGGTGATCCGCGAGGAACAGATGGCATCGCCCCGGATCGACCAGCTGGTCACGATCAATCGGCATATCGCCGAGCTTTATCGCGCCGCCCTGCCCTCCAAGGAGCCGATCGTAATCCGCAACGCGGTCAATCCGCGCGAAGCAGACCGGCTATCCTCGCCCCTGCGTGCCGAGACCGGCGCGGGGCCCGAAGACCGGATTCTGCTTTATCACGGGTCTTTCCGCTCGATGCGGTTTCTCGACACGCTGGTCAATGCGGCCGATCTCATGCCCGCCAACTGGAAGCTGGTATTGATGGGCGAAGGCCCGATGAAGGACGGGCTGAAAGCCAAGGGCGGGCGGGCCATTTTTCTCGATGCCGTGCCCTATGAAGCCCTGCCGGCCTGGGTCGGCGGCGCCGACCTGGGGGCCGTGCTGTATGAGGACAAGGGCCTGAACCAGCATGATTGCAGCCCCAACAAGCTGTATGAATTCATCGCTTATGGCGTGCCGATCCTGGCCAGCGATCTGCCGGAATTACGGCATTTCGCGGCGGAGAAGGGCTGCGGCCATGTCATCGCCGAGCCGATCACGCCGGACACGATCGCCAAGGCGGTCGCGTCGATCTCGGATGCCGATCTCGAACAGATGCGATCCGCCTGCCATGCGGCGGCTTCCGGCCTGTCCTGGGACGAGGAAAAACGCCGCCTGATCGAGCTGGTCGACGCGCGCGCCTAGAGCGACTGGTCGAATTCGCCGACTTCGGGGTGTTTCGCCAGCTCGGCCTGGATATCGCCGAAGATCGCCTTCATGTCATCGGCGGAATTGGGGCTTTCGACCACGATAACCAGGTTGGGCGTGTTCGAGGAGGCCCGCACAAGACCCCAGGCACCGTCTTCCAGCGTGAAGCGCACGCCATTCACGGTGAGCACATCGCGCACCTTGCGGCCAAGGATCTCGGTGCGGCCCTTGTAGGCCTCGGCGATCTTGTCGACGACGGCGTATTTGAGCTCGTCATCGCAGGCCGGTGACATGGTCGGCGAGGAATAGCTGACCGGCAGATCGCGGCGCAAATCGGCCATCGACTTGTCCGGATTGCGATCGAGCATGTCGAGCACGGCCCGTGCAGCGACCAGGCCGTCGTCAAACCCGCGGCCGAGCGGCGGCTGGAAGAAGAAATGGCCGGACTTCTCGAAACCGACCAGGGCGCCGGTCTTCTTCGAATAGCGCTTGATGTAGGAGTGTCCGGTCTTCCAGTACTCGGTGGTGGCATTGTTGGCCTTGAGCACCGGGTCGGTCAGGAAAAGCCCGGTCGACTTCACATCAACCACGAACGTCGCCTTGTCGAAGCGGGCAGACAGATCGCGCGCCAGCATCAGGCCGACCTTGTCGGCGAAGATTTCCTCGCCCTCATTGTCGACCACGCCACAGCGGTCGCCATCGCCGTCGAAAGCGAGGCCGACATCGGCCTTGTGCTCGAGTACGGCGTCGCGCAGCGCGTGCAGCATCTTCATGTCTTCGGGGTTGGGGTTATAGCGCGGGAAGGTGTGGTCCAGCTCGCAATCGAGCGGAATGACCTCGACCCCCATCGCCGCCAGCGCCCTTGGCGCAAAAGCCCCGGCCGTGCCATTGCCACAGGCCGCGACGACCCGGAGCGGGCGTTTGATCGTGACATCCTTCGACAAGTCCGCGAGATAGCGTTCGGCGACACCGTCCTCGAAGACATAGCCGCCGCCGGGGCGCGGCACGCCCTCGCCCTTCAGGACGATCTCCTTCAGGCGGGCCATCTCGTCAGGGCCGAAGGTGAGCGCCTTTTCAACGCCCATTTTCACGCCGGTCCAGCCATTTGAGTTATGGCTGGCCGTGACCATCGCCACGCAGTCAATGTCGAGATCGAACTGGGCGAAATAAGCGGTCGGCGAGAGCGCCAGACCGATATCGTGAACCTCGATGCCGGCCGACATCAGGCCGACGGTCAGCGCTTGCTTCACGCCCAGCGACTAGCCGCGGAAATCATGTCCGACGACGATTTTCGGTTCGACGCCCAGTTCATGGATCAGCGTGCCGAGCCCGAGGCCCAGCGCCTGGATGCCGTAGAGATTGATCTCCGGCGCCTTGTCGGAACCGGGATGCCCGAACCACCAGCGCGCATCATATTCGCGAAACCCGGTCGGCTTGATCAGGGCCGAGGTCTCGAAATCCCAGGTATTGGGCGCAATATCGGCGCGCGGGGGCTGGCTCATGACTGACTCCGGTCCTGCTCGGGCGGCCTAGCGGCCCACACTGGTATAGTTGAATCCGCGATTACGCATGTCGTCGGGGCTGTAGATATTGCGCAGATCGACCACGACATCACCCGCCATCGTCTCCTTGAGACGGTCGGTATCGAGGGCGCGGAACTCGTTCCACTCGGTGATCAGGACCAGCGCATCGGCGCCTTCCGCACACAGATAGGGGCCGGAGGTGAACTCGACATCCTTGAGCATCTTCTCCGCCTCGACGATACCCGCCGGGTCGTAGGCGCGGA
>CBDUFA010000359.1:0-2536 GCA_965366295.1 uncultured Hyphobacterium sp. | reverse complement strand
ATGCCGGGCTCGCCGTCGAAGCCGACATCGCCTCGGAATACCGCTATCGCAATCCGGTCATGCCGAAAGACGGTGCGGCGATCTTCATTTCGCAATCGGGTGAGACCGCCGACACGCTGGCCGCGCTGCGCCATTGCAAGGAAAGCGGTGTGCGCACGATCGGCGTGGTCAATGTGCCGGAAAGCTCGATTGCACGCGAAGCCGATCTCTACCTGCAAACGCTCGCTGGTCCCGAAATCGGTGTTGCCTCGACCAAAGCCTATACCGCGCAGCTTTCGGCGCTGGCCTGCATCGCGCTGGCCGCCGCGTCCAGCCGCGGCAAGATGAGCCAGGCGGAAACCGCCGAGAAGGTCCGCCACCTGCTGGAAGTGCCGCGCCTCATCAACGAGGTGATGCATGTCGAGCCGCAGGTCGAGGAGCTGGCCCGCTCACTGACCCATCATCGCGACGTGCTTTATCTCGGCCGCGGGCAATTCTACCCGCTGGCGCTCGAAGGCGCGCTGAAGCTCAAGGAAATCGCCTACATCCATGCCGAGGGCTATGCCGCCGGCGAGCTCAAGCATGGGCCGATCGCCCTGATCGAGGACGGCACGCCGGTCATCGTTGTTGCGCCCTGGGACGAGCTGTTCGAGAAGACCATTTCCAACGTGCAGGAAGTCGCCGCCCGCGGGGCCGATGTTACGCTCTTTACCGACCCGAAGGGCGCGGCCGAAGCCGGTGACAGCTGCCGCACCATCATCATCCCGGAATGTGATCCGATTGCCCAGCCCATCGTGGCCGCAATCCCGATCCAGCTGCTCGCCTATCACACCGCCGTGCTGATGGGCACGGATGTCGACCAGCCCCGGAATCTCGCGAAATCAGTGACAGTGGAATAATCATGGCCCGAGTGAGAAAAGCCGTCCTGCCCGTCGCCGGGTTGGGAACTCGCGTTCTTCCGGCAACCAAGTCGATCCCGAAGGAAATGCTGCCCGTCTTTGACCGGCCGGCGATCCAGTATGTGGTGGATGAAGCGAAAGCCGCCGGTATCGAGCACTTCGTCTTCGTGACGGGCCGCAACAAGGGCGCCATCGAGGACTATTTCGACCGCGCCTACGAGCTGGAATCGACCCTCGCCAACAAGAACAAGAACGGTGTGCTCGAGGAGCTGGAAGCCACGCTGCCCGAACCGGGCTCGATGAGCTTCGTGCGCCAGCAGGCCCCGAAAGGCCTCGGCCACGCCATCTGGTGCGCGCGCGATGTGATCGGCGACGAGCCCTTCGCGATCCTCCTGCCCGATGTCATCGTCAAGGCCCGGCCCAGCTGCCTCGCTCAGATGATCAGCGTCTATGACAAGGTTGGCGGCAATGTCATCGCGGTCGAGGAAGTGCCCGAAGAGCGCGTCTCCAGCTATGGCGTGATCGACCCGGTCGAGCGCGATGGCGCGATGGTCCGCATGAAAGGCATGGTGGAAAAGCCGCCGCGCGAGACCGCCCCGTCCAACCTCGCCATCACCGGCCGCTATGTGCTGCAGCCGGAAATCTTCGCGCTTCTGGCCGCACAGGGGGCCGGGGCCGGTGGCGAGATCCAGCTGACCGACGCCATGGCCAAGCTGATGGGATCGCAGGATTTCCACGCGGTGGTCTATGACGGCAAGAGCTATGATTGCGGCTCCAAGATCGGCTATCTCGAAGCCACGGTCGCGCATGCGCTGGCGGATGACGAAAATGGCGCTGCCGCACGCGCATTGCTCAAAGAGATGCTGGGTTAAGATCCCGTCAGAATTTCGCAGACCCGGGCCATGGCTTCGTCCGTGTAAAACACGTCCGACGCTGCATTGGATTTTCGCGCGGCCCGGACCGCGGCCAGCCGTTCGGCATCGCTGCCCGGCAAGCTGTCGACCTTTTCGCGCCAGGCTCCCTCGCCAATCGGGATGATGGGAATGCCGGTTGCCTTGTATTCTGCCAGCTTGCCGGGCGGGACCGGCGCCTCCGGCGCCGCCACGACGATCAGCGCATCGGCACCGGACTGGATCGATAGCGCGGTTTCCAACGGCACCAGCCCCATGACATCGATACGGTCAGCGGCCGCCGACGCTTTCACGGCCTCGACCTCATCGTCTCGCATCCGTCCGGCCAGATGCAGCAAAAGGTCCGGATTGGATTCCAACGCCGTCTCGAAAGCCCGCAATAGCGGGTCGATCGACACGTCCGGGTCGGAAAGTTTGAAACTGCCGGTATGGACCAGGTGGATGCCGTCCCGGTCGAACCGGTACGGCGCGGCCGGCCGTTCGACGAAGTGCGGCAGCGTCTCGCAACGGGCCTGCCGCGCATAGCCGGCGAACTCGTCGCGGATGAGATCATTGACGGCAAACACCGCGCTGACGCGCGCCAGCATTTTCCGCGCCTGGCGCCGCTCGATAGCGGCTCTCGCAGGGTTTCGCCTCTGCGTCCGGAAAGGCCGGACCAGCCAGTGATCACGCGCATCGACGGCCCATTTCGCGCCGCGCCAGTGATCCAGCAGGGCCGACCCGGCGGCGTGCACGGATTCCGGCGGG
>CBDUFA010000358.1:0-2537 GCA_965366295.1 uncultured Hyphobacterium sp. | reverse complement strand
GATCGCGCTGAAAGCCCCGGCGCGGGCCTTCACGCCGCCCCCGAAAGTGGACAGCGCGGTAGTCGTGCTCGAACCGCTGCCTGCGGACCGGCGCTTTACCGACCTGGCGGCGCTGGAAGCCGTCACCGAGAGCGCGTTCGGCCAGCGCCGCAAGACGTTGCGCAAGAGCCTGGGACAGGCCGCGGGCAAGGCGGGAACATCCTCGGAAACATTGCTGAACGCGGCCGGAATCGATCCGGGGGCACGGGCGGAGACGATTGATCCCAAGGGGTTTTTCCGGCTGGCCGAAGCCTGGCGGACGGCGAAGGGGTAGCTATTTCCGCTCGCTCATCAGCTCGGCCACGAAGCCGCGCAGCCAGGGGCGCCGGGTGCGTTTCAGCCGCTCGGCGCGGAGAATAAGCTCCAGCTCTTCCAGCGCGCCGGAAAAGTCCTCATTGACGATGACATAGTCATATTCTTCCCAGTGCGAGACTTCCGCCTCGGCGCGGGCCATGCGGCCATCGATGATGTCCTCGGAATCCTGTCCGCGCTTGCGCAGCCGGTCTTCAAGCAACTTCATCGAGGGCGGCAGGATGAAAACCCGGACCACGTCCTTCGGGGCCTGTTCCGCCAGCTGCTGGGCGCCCTGCCAGTCGATGTCGAAGACCACGTCGCGCCCGTCGGCGAGGGCTTCCTCGACGGCGTCCTTGGGCGTGCCGTAATAATGATCGAACACCCTGGCATGCTCGAAAAAGGCGTTCTCGCCGATGCGGGCCTCGAACGTGGCGTGGTCGACGAAGAAATAATCCTCGCCATCAACCTCGCCGGGGCGCGGCGCGCGCGTCGTCGTCGAGACCGAGAGGACGACATCCGGATGGTGCATGATGAGCCGCTTGGACAAAGTGGTCTTGCCGGCGCCCGACGGGCTCGACAGGACCAGCATCATACCCCGACGTCCACCCCGGTAACGGGGCGCTGGCGGCCGCTCATTCGACATTCTGGATTTGCTCCCGGAACTGATCCACTGCGGCTTTCAGCGCCAGCCCGATACGGGTCAGCTCCGAATCGCCGGACTTGGAGCATAGCGTGTTGACCTCGCGATTGAACTCCTGGGACAGGAAATCCAGCTTGCGGCCGACCGGCGAGCCCTTGGCCAGCAATTCGCGGGCACTGTCGATATGCGCGGTCAGCCGGTCGAGCTCCTCGCGGATATCGGCCTTCACCGCCAGGATGGAAGCTTCCTGCGCCAGCCGCTCTTCCGGCAGATCGCCCTCGAGCAGATCCTTGAGCTTGGCCGCGAACTTGTCGCGCAGCGCTTCGGGCCGGTCCGCGGCAATCGCGGCGGCCTGGTTGCGCAATTCCACGATTTCATCGAGCACGGTGGACAGGATGCCCGACAGCGCGGTGCCTTCGTCCTCACGGGCCGTTTTCAGCGCCGCCAGTGCCTCGTCAAAGGCCACCAGGATCGCGCCGGTGAGCGCATCTTCATCGCCCTCTGCCGCCTCGTCCTCGGCCTTCAGCACACCCTTGACCGCCAGCAGGCCATCAAAGCTCGGCGGGCTGACATCGCCGCGCGCGACATAGGGTTTCGCGGCCGCGATCAGGGCTTCGAGTCTTGCCGTTTCGATGGCGATCTCGCCAGCGCCCTGGTCGCGTGTCAGCGTCAGCCCGGCCTGGATATTGCCGCGCGCGAAACTCGCCTTGGCACGTTCGCGGGCCGCCAGTTCCAGCGCGTCCTGACCGGGCGGCGTCCGGAAGCGGATTTCCAGCCCCTTGCCGTTGACGCTCTTGAGCTCCCAGAGAATCGCAAAGGGGCCGTGCTGCGCCGTGGCGCGCGCAAATCCCGTCATGCCGGACAGTTTCGCCATCAGCGCCGCTCCCGCTCGATACGCCGCCAGTTGGCGACATTACGCTGGTGCTCGCGATAGGTCGCGGCGAAGGCATGCCCGCCCGTGCCATCGGCGACAAAGAAGAGGTAGTCCGTGTCCGGCGGGTTCAGGACCGCCGCAATCGCATCACGCCCCGGATTGGCGATCGGCGTAGGTGGCAGGCCGTCGACGAAATAGGTGTTGTAGGGGTTCTCGTCATTGTCCAGCTCGGAGCGGCGGATGCCCCGGCCGAGCGGCTCGCCGCCGGTGATGCCGTAAATGATGGTCGGGTCGCTCTCCAGACGGATGCCGCGGCGCAGCCGGTTGACGAAGACGGATGCGACCAGCGGGCGTTCGGCCGCGACGCCGGTTTCCTTTTCCACCACGGAGGCGAGGATGATCGCCTCTTCGGGCGTGTCGAAGGGAAGACCTTCAGCGCGATTGGGCCAGAGCTCCTCGAGCAGCGCCTGTTGATCGGCGCGCATCCGGTCGAGAATGTGCTGGCGCGTATCGCCGCGATGGAAGCTGTAGGTTTCCGGCAGCAGCGTGCCCTCGGCCGGAATATCGGTGATTTCGCCGGTCAGCACCGGGTTCTCGTTCAATATCCGAACGATCTGGGCGCTGGTCCGGCCCTCCGGCGCGGTCACGAAATACTGGATCGTATTGCCCTCGCGCAGCTGGGCGTAGATG
>CBDUFA010000357.1:0-2544 GCA_965366295.1 uncultured Hyphobacterium sp. | reverse complement strand
CCGCCCGACAGCCGGTTGGCATAAGCGCCGGTGGGCACGTCGAGGAAAACATCAGGAGCCAGGTCTGCCGCGCTGGCCGCCGGCGATATGGGCGACAGGCTGACGGTCAGCGGCCGGTAGAAGACCTGCACACCGGTGCGGGTGCCGGCTTCCTGGCCATTGGTGTCACCCACGACGCGGAAGGCCGCGACCGGGCTCATCGCCTCGCGGCGGGCGGTCATCGTGCGGTCGTCGAAATAGATCGAGTTGTCGCCGTTGCGGCCGGCTTCGCCCGCGCCCTCGACGAGGAAATCCTGCTCATGGTCGCGATCGGTGAAGCTGACGCGCGTCGTGCGATCAAGCACGGTTCGGGTATCGCTTTGCCAGCTGTCATCCTCCCACCATTCATAGAACACCTCGACCGCGTCGATACGCCATCCCGGCGGGGCTTCCCAGATCGTCTCGCCCGACCAGCGTCCGGCCGCGCGCGTATCTCCACCGGTTTCTTCCGCAGAGCCGGTGATCTCGGCAAGGATGCGGCGGCCATCGCCGGACAGGCCGAGCCGGGAGGTGGCGCTCATGCGCGGGCCATTGCCGTAGAATTCGCGGTCGCCGCCGGTGTGATCGAGCACGTGGAAGGCCGAGTGCTGGCCATTCAGCGTGATGATTTGCGAGCCGGCCGGCCCGCTCGGCGTGACCGGCGGCACATAGGGAATGATGACCGAGATCGAATTCCACTGAACCTGCACGCTGGTGCGCGAGACGGTGCGGCTGCCGTCGGCATCGAGGTCGCCGACATCGCGGCCATCATTGTCATTGGAAAAGACATCGCCATTGGTATCGCCCATGACGATGAAGGAGCGCACCGGTCCGTCCGTGTCCGGCAGGCCGCGCCGGACATCGATCTCGCCGCGCCCCGGCACGATGGTATCGATCTCCCAGTCCGTATCGGTGTACTCGGCCGTCACGCGGGTGGGGGAAACGATCCGCTCGATCGCGCCGCCATCGGGATTGCACCAGAGACGCAGGCGCTCGGAGACACGGCCGCGGGTATGATCGGGGCGGGTTTCCTCGGCGATCATTTCGACCTGGCCATAAAGGCAGTGCCCGTCCGCGCTGATCTCGGCTGACAGGCGCACGCGTGGGCCATTGCCACCGAAATCACCATCGCCGCCGCCATCGCGGATGGCATAAAGCCGCCCGCTGGGGCGCGGTTCGACGCTGATCGTCTGGCGCGTGATGGGCGGAGCGGTGTAGCGGATCGTGTCCACCGCCGTGACGGTTTCCGGACGCCGGACGACATCCGGATCGATCTGCGGCTGCTGGCCGCGCGGCAACTGCTGAACAGGCCGCTGGATCGCCTCGCGCAATATGGCGGGGCTGTCGATCACACGTGGCTGGGCAGCGTTCTCATTGCACGTCGCCAGCTGGGCGGCGTTCAGCTGCGCGCCCGGATGCCCGTATTCGGTGATCCGCCCGACAATCTGCGCCAGCTGGGCGCACGCCCCCACGCCCGGGCTGCGCCAGGGACCCGATATGCGGCAGGCATGGCCGGAGCAATTCCAGGTCAGAGAGGATGCGCGCACCTGCCCGGCCTGCAGGACCGGGTTTTCGGTTCGCGCTGTATACTCATAGGTCTGCGCAAGTGCCGGCGCGCTGATCAGCAGCGCTGCCAAGGCCAGAATCGTCCGCATTGGGACCTCCCCTGTTCAACCTTGCCGCCGCAAGCTTACAGGAGATGGCCGAATTCGCCTAACAGACGAAAATCAACCGGGCGCCACCACGTTCTCGACCTCGTTCAGCGGCGGTTCGAACACCCAGGCCGGAATGTCTTCGCGCCGAAAGTCCTCGAGCTCGTAGCGGATGCGATAGCCGGTATAGTAATTCGTGCTGGCTTCATGGTGCGGCGAGCAGATGTAGTAGTCGGCGCTGAGAATGATCCCGTCCGCCGTCACCGAGAACACGCCGCTGAGCGCGGGCACCGGGTAATTCGTTTCGCCATGCTGGAAATGGCTCCAGGCAAAGCGCTCGGCATCGCCCACGAAGCAATCGTCCTCGAAATAATCGCCCCAGCCCCAGTCGGGTGAGCCCTGACCGGCGACCTCGTAGACCGTCACCGCCTCGTCGCCATGCATGGCGGGCGTTGCGGATACGATGCGGGCATTGGTCTCGGCGAGGAGGTCATCCGACAGCCAGACCGGCTGGGCCTGCATGTAGCCATTGAGGATGATCAGCAGGTTCTCGTCCCAATCGACTGAAAACGCCGTGATGGACGCGCCAGCGCCATCCGCCGCAAGGCCTTCGCCCCGTAGGTTGAGCACCGAGGCCGGACGGCCATGCGCGTCATCCAGACGTACCGCCGCGCCGCTCGCGCGGATAGGCCGCGATGCCGTCTGATCTTCCCGGCCGAACCCTTCGAAGAATTCGACCGACAGGGCGCGCACGGCCGAATAGCCGTCCACATCGCGCGAGATGATCTCGGCAAAGGGCTGCCCGTCCGTGGACGGGCCGCGCTCGATGGCGTGGCCCAGGACCGATCGCGACCGCGGTCATGGAGGAGGATCC
>CBDUFA010000356.1:0-2551 GCA_965366295.1 uncultured Hyphobacterium sp. | reverse complement strand
GCAGGCCATTTTCCTGCTGTGCTCAGGTGCTTCGGGGACAAACCCGGAAGGACCATCCTCGACGGCATAGAGCCGGTCGCCGGGGAAATGCGCCCCGGCGCGGAGATGAATGTGATCGAGCGGTTCGGGCGTGAAGCCCTTCACCGGGTGGCGGGCGAGCGAATGTACGCGGCCCGTCATGCCTCTTCCATCGCGGCGAGGCGGGCAGCCTCATCCTCGGCGATCAGGGCGGAGACGACCTCGTCGAGCGCATTGCCGGACAGGATGTCCTGCAGCTTGTAGAGCGTCAGCTTGATGCGGTGGTCGGTGACCCGGTTCTCCGGGAAATTATAGGTGCGGATCTTCTCCGAGCGGTCGCCCGAGCCGACCTGGGATTTGCGCGCACCGGCGCGCTCGGCATCGGCGGCCTCGCGCTCCATGTCATAGAGCTTGGTCTTGAGGAGTTGCAGCGCACGCGCCCGGTTCTGGTGCTGGGATTTTTCCTGGCACAGCACGACAATGCCGGTCGGGATATGGGTCATGCGCACGGCGCTGTCCGTCTTGTTGACGTGCTGGCCGCCGGCGCCGGAGGCGCGCATCGTGTCGACGCGGATATCCTCGTCCTTCAGCTCGATCTCGATCTCGTCGGGTTCGGGCAGGATGGCGACCGTGGCCGCCGAGGTGTGGATCCGCCCCTGGCTTTCCGTCGCCGGGACCCGCTGCACCCGGTGGACGCCGGATTCGAATTTCAGACGGCCGAACACGCCATTGCCGGAGATTGAGGCGATGACTTCCTTGAAGCCGCCGACCTCGCCCTCGCTGGCGCTTTCTAGTTCGAATTTCCAGCCCTGGATCTCGGCGTAGCGGCGGTACATCTCGTAGAGATCACCCGCAAACAGCGCCGCCTCGTCCCCGCCCGTGCCGGCGCGGATTTCCAGCATGGCGTTGGCGGCGTCGTCCTTGTCCTTGGGCAGGAGCAGCAGGGCGACCTCGTGTTCGAGGTCCGGCAGGCGTTCCTTGAGCGCGTAGTATTCCTCGCGCGCCATTTCCGCCATGTCCTTGTCGTCGCCCTCCATCATCTCCTCGAGATCATCGAGCTCGGCGCGCGCAGCCTTCAGCTCGCGGGCCTTGTCGGCCACCGGCCTGAGCTCGGCATGTTCGCGCGACAGGCGCACGATCTCGTCGCCGTCCGCGGCAGAACCGAGGCGGGCTTCAACTTCTTCGAACCGGTCGATGACCCGTTCCAGGCGGGCTTCAGGTGCGTGCATGGCGCTCTGTTTAGGGCTTGCAATCGTTTAGTGGAAGGGCTTGCCTCTGCCGCAGAAGTTGAAAGTGCAGGTTCGGGTCTTTGGCCAGACCTCTACGGTGCTTTCGGTGGCCAGAATCGCTTTTATGGCAGGCAATCGATGAAGGGACGCAACAGACGAATGAAGATCGGACGTGTTTTCCTGCTGCTGCTGACGATGACCGTCATTGCCGCCACATTCTGGGTCTGGTCAGAGCGATCCCGATCAATCGCTTATGTCTTTCCCGAACGCCTGCCGGACGCAGCCGTTTCAGCCTCGATACTCGCACAGCCAAGCAATGCGATGCGGGACCAGTGGGCCGACCTGGCCGACCAATGCACGATCGAGGAGATGGAAAGCTTTTTCGCCGACAGCGATGGTCAACAATGGCTGGACGAATACGAGGCCAGCGGCACCGCGCCACGCGAGCTGGAACGGTTGGCCTTCCTGGGCAATCCGGAAGCGCGGATCTTCCTGATGCTGGGCCGGCATCATTTTGACCCATCCGTCAGCTCCACGGGACCGGAATATCTGCGCGAGCTCGAGGCATTGGCGGAAGGCGGAAATTCCACTGCACAGCTGGAAATGGGCCATGCTTACATGAATAGCCGTTTCGGGCTGCTTGAGGATTATGCTGCAGCCGAAATCTGGTTCTTGCGGGCTCTGGATCACGGCGATCCCATGGCCGCCTACAATCTTGCGCAGCTGTATTATTACGGCGCCCGACATGACCGCTTTCCGGGCCGCGAACCGGACTTACAGCGCATCACCGATCTGTCACTCTATGCCGGGGCGCATTGCTATTATCCCGCCGTCTACTGGGCGGCAGCCTTCGCTGACAATCCGTCGACCTATCCCTATCGGCCCGAGTTCGCCGCGCGGGTTTTCGCGATGATCAGCGAAGACCCGCAGCGGAACACGCCCTCTCAAGAGGCTGAACGGCTAGCCCGCGAGCAAGGCCCCGACATTGATGCCGGCCATCAGGATCAGGGCGAGTGATCCCAGCATGAAGACCATGAAGCGCACCGGAATGAAATTCCACAATGCCTGGATCAGGCTGTGCGCGATACGCAGCACGACATAGGCCCAGGCCGCGTAGATCATCAGCGTGGTCGAGGTGCCAGCCAGCGCGGCATAGAAAACCAGCGCGTAGAAGATCACCGGCTGTTCGTGCAAATGGTTGTAATTGTCGGCGATGCGGCGGACTTCGCGCGGCAGGACATCCAGGTCGGATTTTTCCTTGAGCTGGGCCGGATTGAGCTTGGCCTTCTGCATGGCCGGGATGC
>CBDUFA010000355.1:0-2558 GCA_965366295.1 uncultured Hyphobacterium sp. | reverse complement strand
GCATCTCCCGGGAAAGACACGATGGCGGTGAATGCCAGGGCAGCGGCAAGCTGACATAGGCGGGTCAGTTGCATGGAATCGCTCGCCTCCCTCTTTTTCGGCGGAACCGGTATCACAACGTTGAAGGCTAGCCATTTCCGTCTCGGGCCGCCAGAAAATTGAATGTGACACGGTTGCCGAAGCGGTAACCGGACGCTTCAGCTTGTAAGCGTTGCGGTCTTTTCGCCGGGCGCCGTCAGGGTTATGAGGCGGTGGGGCCCCGTAGCTCAGCAGGATAGAGCATCAGATTCCTAATCTGGAGGTCGCAGGTTCGAATCCTGCCGGGGTCACCAGCCTCCGCTCGCTAACGCGCGCTTCGGCTTGGCAAGCCAGCCCATGGAATTCGGGCGAAGGCTGTCGCGCCGAAGCCTTGGCGAAGGCGGACCACGACTTATCAGCCCCAAAAAGCTTACCTTCGCTCGCTAGCGCGCGCTTCGGCTTGGCAAGTTATCAGGCGCCCGGCAGGCCGATTTCCCTGAGGCGCTGGTTGAGAAAGTCGCCCACCGTGATGTCCGGCTGCGGCGTATTGAGATCGCGGCAACCGGGCAAGCAGGCGAGCGAGACCTCCGGGCGCGGCTGCACGAAAAACGGCATGGAATAGCGGCTGACATTCGGCCCGGACGGATTGACGACCCTGTGGGTCGTTGCCGGGAAATAGCCATTGGTCAGACGCTTCATCATGTCGCCGGTGTCGACAATGATTTCATCCGGCCCGTTCTCGACCGGAATCCAGTTGCCATGCTTGTCGAGCAATTCGAGCCCTGCCCCTTCCGCGGCGACGAGCAGCGTGATCAGATTGATGTCCTCATGCGCTGCGGCGCGGATGCAGGCCGGATCCACGTTTTCCGGAACGGGCGGATAATGCAACACGCGCAATAGCGACGTGCCGCCTGCGATGCGTTCATCGAAATAGTCATGTTCAAGCTTCAGATCGTCCGCGATCACGCCAAGCAGGCGCTGGCCCATCCCGAAGAGTTTCTCGAAAAGAGCCTCGAAAGCTTCTTGAAAGCCAGCCGGATGCGCCGGCCAGACATTGGCTTGAACCCGGCCTTGCCCGGCTTCGGCCTCATGCCCGATCTGCCAGAATTCCTTCAGGTCGGGCGCGGCATGATCCTTGGCATGTTCGGTGCCGAAGGGTGTGTAGCCGCGAAGTGCGCCGGCATATTTCCGCTTTTCCGATTCTGGCTGGGCAAAACAGGCTTCCGAGAGTTGATAGCATTGCTTCAGGAATGCCGGGTCGATGCCGTGATTGACCAGCCGGACAAAGCCCTGCTCGCGAAGGCCGGATACCAGTTGAGATCTGAAAACCTGATAGTCAGCCTGATTGCCATGCTCGAGGCGTCCGTAATTGATGACTTTGACGGAGTCCGTCATTGGCCGCCTCCCTTGCCCAACAAGGTTTCAACCGCACCCCGGTCCGGCAAGCCGGTCTGCGCGCCCTCTTTCGTGGTTGCCAGCGCGCCAACAGCGCAGGCGAACTCCAGGGCGGCTTGATCGCTCTGCCCTTCCAGCAGGGCGAGGGTGATCGCTGCGACGAAGGCGTCTCCGGCTCCGACAGTATCGAGCACGTCCACCTTTGGCGGCCGGGCACGAGCAACCTCGCGGCCCTCATTGAACATGACGGCACCCTCGCCGCCCAGCGTGAGCGCCACCCGCTTGTTGAATCCGACCAGTTTCTCCTGACCGTAATAGGCTGCCTCGGTTTCATTGACGATCAGCAGGTCGGCCTGCGCCAGCAGTGCGTCGGGCAATTCGCAGGCCGGGGCGAGATTGAGCACTTTAAACCCCGAGCAACGCTCCACCGCAGCCGTCAGCGCGGGAACGGGGATTTCCAGCTGGCCGATGAGCGCGGTGCCGATGCGCGCCGGCACATCGCCAGGCAAGAGCGCCGAATTGGCGCCGGGGGCGACCACAATCTGGTTCTCGCCATCATCGGCCACGGCGATAAGCGCCACGCCCGTCGGATGATCAGCGCTTTCGCGGCAATGGGTGAAATCGACCCCGGCGTCGCGTAAAAGGGCTGTTGCCGCCTTCGCCTGGTCGTCCCGCCCGATACAGCCGATGAAGCCGACATCCGCGCCCAGCAGCCTGGCCGCCAGCGCCTGATTGCCGCCCTTGCCGCCGGGCGAAATGGCAAAATGACCGCCCAGCACGGTCTCGCCGGGCCCGGGCAGTTTCGGACAATGCGCGACCAGGTCGAGATTGATCGAGCCGATAACGGTGATTTGCGGGGCGCTCATAGCCGGGCAATCCTTTCCAGCAACAGGCTGAACACGCTGTCCGCCTCCAGCCCGTCAACCCAGATTGCATTGGCCGGCTTGCCGGACAAGCCGTGAAGATCGACCGCGGTATGGCCCCGCGTCAATTCCGAACCGGTCTCGATCTCGATGCAGGCCGGGTGCGACACGAACAGGTCCGGCCGCAGCAACCAGGCAATGGTGCACGGGTCATGCAGCGCGGCGCCCTCGCTGCCATAGACTTCGCCATAGATGTGATTGACGTGATCGATCATGTCGGCG
>CBDUFA010000354.1:0-2561 GCA_965366295.1 uncultured Hyphobacterium sp. | reverse complement strand
CGATACCACGGTGGAACCCGGCGATCCGCCCCCCAACCCGTCCGTCGTGCAGGTCGCCCAGCAGCTGGTCCAGGTCCAAGTCTGGCTCAACCGCACCGAACAGGCCGAGCTGCTGACCGAGGGCGATATCCTGATCCGGCCCGACCTGACCGGGCTGGCGACCGGGGCGTTCGAGCGTGCCGGGGAAGGCTTCGAGAGCGGCGTCGAGGCCGCCAGACCCTATCGCGCCCGGATGCGCGAGATCGCGGCTGTCGCCGCACCTCCCCTGAACCGCCCCGACGCGATCGCAGCCCGCGCCAGCGGCGGTGCCCGGACTGTGAATGCGGTTCGGATCGACAATGAAACCGTGGTGTCAGACGCCATGATCGCCGACCGCTTCGGGATTGCCGCGGGCGACACCGTCACCCGCGAGGACATCCGCCAGGGCATGATCGAGGTTTCGGGGCTGGACACATTCGGTGCCATCGACGCCGGGTTCGAGGCCGACGGCACGCTCACCCTGCGCACCGAGGAGCGCCCGCTCGGGCGTAATCTCTTCCAGGCCGGGATCACGCTCGCCAGCTCGTTTGACCAGGATTCCCGCTATGTGCTGCGTGCCCGCTATACGCGCTCGCCGGCCAATGCGTCCGGCGCGCAATTCTCGCTCAACGGGGCGATCGGTTCGGACATGGAGATCTCCGGCGAGTGGTTCCAGCCTTTCGGCCGCGGCGGACGCTTCTATCTCGACGCTGCGGGCGGCTATCGCGGTCAACCACTGCCGCTCGATTTTGCCGGCGTTCGCCTCGACGAATACTGGATGACGCAATGGTTCGGCGGCGCCCGCATCGGCCGCGAACTGGGCCGCTGGGGCAATTTGTCAGCCGGTGCCGTTTATCGCGATGCCCATTATGACACCCGGTTCGAACTCATGGAGGATGGCGGTGATGTCGATCTCCGCTCTGCCGAGGCTGGTATCCTTTTCGAACTGGATACACTCAACCACCCGGATTTTCCGACCGCCGGACAGTCCATCGTGGCCGATGCGCGGCATATCTGGAATCTCAATGACGGCCCGGAAGGGGGCGGTGAATACGACCGCTTCTACGTCCGCGGTGAGCAGGCCTTTGGATTCAACAATTGGGGCGGCGTGGCCCGCATCGAGCGCGGCGAAACCGACGACAAGGGCGATGTGCTGGAATCCCTGTTCTTCCTTGGCGGCTTCCGGCGCCTGACCGCGATCGGCGAACGGCAATTGCCGAACAATGAGTATTCATTGGTGGCGCTGGAAGGGTTTCGCCGCCTGACACCGTCGGAAGCCGTCGGTTCGATCCCGATCTGGGTCGGCGTGTTGGCCGAGTATGCCGAATACACTTTCGATCTCGATGATGGCGACATCTTCTACGGCCACACCTCGTCGATCACCGGCTATGCTGCGGTGAATACGCTATTGGGCCCGGCCTTTTTCGGCGTCGGCTGGGGTCAGCACAATGACCGGACCGTCTTCCTCTATATCGGCCGGGAATTCTAGCCGCCGGAAAACTCCGGGCTGGCCGGCCCGATGCGATGGCGCGGCCTGTCGGTGCAGACATAGGCGCGCGCACTGTCGGCGAGCCAGGCGGCATATTCGCCCTGGCCATGTGAGAGGACCATGTCGCGGGTCGCCGGTTGCGACAGCAGGCCATCTTCCAGCGCGTCGCAGGCCGACGCGAAATCGCTGATCGAGCCTGCGGACAGGCGCTCATAGGCCGCATCGCGCAGGGCTTCAGGGCGGGTCCGCAATTTCGGCGCTGCCCAGTCTTCGGGCTGGCACACCGCAGCGGCCAGTTCCGAGGCGATAAAGGCATCGGACGCCGCCGCATAGGCATCCGCTGGCGCATCCGCCATGTCGCGCTCGGCCGTCAGGGCAAAGGCTACGGACGCGGCCTGCAGGCGCTCGCAGGCACCCGGCGTCTCGGAAACCAGGACGGGGATATCGGCCGATGACGGATCGGCGTCCGGCCAGCTCAGAACCAGCCAGAGACCTGCAAAAATCGCAGGCAGTGCCGCAGCGGCCAGAAGGAACCGCACCCATCCCATGCGATGAACCTGAAAGAGGATTGGGGCCAGAACGTGGCGGACTAGTCAGATTCCGCCGGCGGCTCCGGACACATGCGCGCCGGTTCCCGGGTCTGCTCCGGAAAGCGCGAGATCCAGCAATTGTCGAAAACCGAGCAATAACAGATCTCGACCCGGATATCGTGGCGCACTGAGTCAAGTGCCTGCCAGACGGCATAGCCGTCGGGCTGGGTGGTTTCGTCAGGGCGGCGGAACTCGATGTAATCAACGCTTTCCTGCGGCGCGAAATACCGCCCCTGGACGGAATCGAACAGGAAAGCCATCTGCCCGTTCCGGAATGCCGAATGCACGAAGGCCAGCCGTTGGTCTTCGGGAATCCTGTCCGGCACACAACAGCGCGCAAGGAATTCGGATGTATCGATTATGGCCTCGCCATCCCAGCTCAGCCCGAGATACCGCAACTCCGCCGGTCCAAGTCCGGTATTGGTAAAGTTCAGTGTCATTGACCAATCGTCACGCTCGAGATC
>CBDUFA010000353.1:0-2563 GCA_965366295.1 uncultured Hyphobacterium sp. | reverse complement strand
ACTGACAATAATGGCGATGTGTGTCGCCAGACGGACGCCCGTTTCCCGCAGAGCTATGTATTGTCGCCGGCGGATGGGCGCGCCTATGCCGCCATCTCGGTGCGGGACCGGACCGAGGATGAGGGCGGGCATCCGCTGATCCGATCGTTCGAATTCTCTCAGCGTTTTGAAATCCGCGCCGATGGCGAGGTCCTGGTGCGGGATGCCGCGCCGCTTTTTGATGCCGTGTTCGGAAATCCCTTGTCCATCGAAGTGGTCAACCTGGCGGTCACGCCGCAGGGCGACTTCGTGATCTTCGCGCTCAACCGCGGTTCGGAACGCGGTGCACCACGCCGGATCGGCGTCGTCACCACGCGGGACTTCGAGACATTTTCGCCGGCCCGCTGGATCGACGCCCCCGACGGCGCCGGGCATATCGTGATCACCGCGCAGCCGGGCCGAAATTCGACCGAGCCTTTTGGCGAACTGGTCCTGATGTTTACCGGCAGCTATCATCTCGATGGATCGGAACCCGCCGACATCTATGATTACCGCGGCGGCATCTGGCCGGGAATTGACGCGAACTAGGGCGCCGGCAATCCCGGACAGGCACTGTCGGCATGCTTGGCTTGGAGTCGAAGTAGCGCCGGCTTCCTGTCGTCAGAGCGCCGAAAACAGGGTCAGTCCGATCGCCACGATCGCCGCACTCACGACATAGCCAGCAAACAAAGGGATGACCCGCAGAATGGCGCCGACCCAACTGGACCCATAAAAGCCCCGGTCGAAGACAATAATTGCTGCAATGAAGGCCAGCAGGGACGCGATGCCGGTGGCGATGGCGAAGACCAGTGACATGGGCGTGAAAATCCCGGTCACCATCACGACGCCGAGCGGTATCAGAATGGCCGCATGGAAGTAGAGCGCGTGTATCGCGTGCTCGATCAGGCGGCGTCTCGGATGAAAAAGCGCGCACAGGAAAGCAAACAGGATCACCATCAGGATCATCGCCTGCCCGGCCGCGGCGGCGGCCTGTTGCTCGACGGCATCCGGCGCATTCATGGCCCGCAGGATCAAATTCTGGAAAACCTGCGCCACACCCTCTTCGTCGGCGAGGGCCATGATGCGGTCCTGCATGTCCAGCGGAATGATGTCGGGCGGTTCCTGCCGCGGCGCCTGGAACATGGAAACCATGGCATTGGGATCGCCGACATCGTCGATTGAAATGTCGACGGCCACAATGCGGACGCCCGATCCGGTCAACAGCGCAAAGAAAACGAGGCTGACGACCAGGTAGAGCCGCACTGGCGGCGTATAGCTCTGGCGCTTGCCGTCGGCATAATCGCGCGCGACGCGCCCGGGCCGCGCGAACAGCCTCCGGTAGGTGGTCATGAACCGGCCATCCCACTGCAGAATGTCGCCCAGGGCTTCGCCGGCCAGCGCGAGGAAGGAGCGTTCGATGCTTTCGCGTGATTGCCCGCAAGACGGGCAGAATTTATCCGTCAGCGCTGTGCCGCAATTGGCGCAGGCCGCATGCGTTGCCGTATCGGAATCAACCCCCGTCATCGACCGGCAGGCTAGACCGCCCGCCGGCCAAAGACGAGTGAATTGATGGTCAGAAAAAGCGTCTAGCCCATCTCGCCGGTCATGCAGAACACGTTCAGCTTGTTGCCGTCCGGGTCGCGGAAATAGCCGGCATAGAACCAGTCGCTGCGCGCGCCGGCCGGGCCTTCATCCTGCGCGCCCAGCTCCATGGCGAGATTGTAGATGCGATCGACCTCTTCCGGTGAATCCACCTGGATCGCCGCCATCACGCCATTGCCGACCGTGGCCGGCTCCCCGTTGAAAGGTTTGGTCAGGCCGATCCCGGCACCGCCGCCCGGCTTGCCCCAGGCGATGAAGTTTTCATCGCCCATCATCCGCTCGATGCCCATGGCACCGCACAGCTTGTCGTAGAACGCTGCACCTTTCTGAAGGTCGTTGGTTCCCAGTGTCACATAACCCAGCATTTGAATGTTCCCTCTATGTTCTGGATGGGGCAATCTACCGGAAACCGGGCGGGGCGCAAGCCGGATTCGATCAATTCGGCGTGTTGCCGGACGGGGACAGCGCCTCCGCCTGGAAGCGGGCCACGATCATCGCGAGCGCCACGGCCACGCCATGGCCGGCCAGGCCGACCGTCCACCACAGCGCGGCCCATTTCATCACGAAATAGCCCATGCCGATGCTGATCGCGGCAAACACCACCATGCCCATCACATAGCTGACCAGGTGGATCATGAAGGAAAGACGCAAGCCCGCGACTGCCTTGGCATTCTTGCGGTCGAGGATCTCGGCGGCCTCGGTCTCGGGATCGATGCACAGCGCGATCGCATCCACATTGAAGGCGGCGGCCAGCGCCGTCAGGGATTCGCGAGAGGCGGGTTCGCCATTCTCGATGCGCTGGATGGTGCGAATGCCCAGCCCGGCCAGCTCGGCCAGGTGTTCCTGCGACCAGTGACGCTCCTCGCGCCAGCGCTTGATCTTCGCGGCGTCTGTCTTGAAAGCCATGATGTTCTCCTTGGCAGTTGGTGTGTTTATCAGACAT
>CBDUFA010000352.1:0-2575 GCA_965366295.1 uncultured Hyphobacterium sp. | reverse complement strand
CGCAAGCAGGGGGAGAAAAGGAACAGATATGAGACTGGGCGGACGTATCGCAGCCGCGATCGAAATCCTTGATGCCATCGAGCAACAGCACCGCCCGCTCAAGCTGGCGGTGAAGGAATGGGGCGCCGCCCACCGCTTTGCCGGGTCGGGCGATCGCGCCTTCATTTCCGGCCTGGTGATGGATGCGCTGCGGCACAAGCAATCGCTCGGCTTTGCCATGCAGGCGGATACCGCCCGCGCGCTGGCACTCGGCGTGGCGGGCCGCATCTGGAAGATCACGCCGGAGGACATGGCGCAGCAATTCGCCGAGGACCGGCACGCGCCCGAACCACCCAATGCCGAAGAGATCGCCGGTTTCACCCGCGATATCCACGACGCTCCGCGCCATGTGCGCGGCGATTATCCCGAATGGCTGGATGAAAGCCTGCTGCGCGTCTTTGGCGAGCACGCGGCGGAAGAGGGCGCGGCGATGTCGGATCGCGCGCCGGTGGATCTGCGTGTCAACGAGTTGAAATCCGATCCGGAGAAAGCGCTGGCGGCGGTGCAGTCGAAAATCCGCGAGGCGGTGCCCGGCGCGCTGGCGCGCTCCTGCATCCGCATCCCGCTGGACGATGCCACCGGCAAGTCGCCGCCCGCCGATGCCATCCCCGCCTATGGCAAGGGCTGGGTCGAGGTGCAGGACGAGGGCAGCCAGATCGCCGGGCTCGCCGCGGGCGTGAAGCCGGGCGACCAGGTGCTCGATTTCTGCGCCGGCGCGGGCGGCAAGACGCTCGAGCTGGCCGCCATGACCGGCAATACCGGCCAGATCCATGCCTGGGACCATGACTGGCGCCGCCTGAAAGCCATCTGGCCCAGGCTCCAGCGCGCCGGCGTGCGCAATGTCCAGGTCCATGACGGGCCGGAAGACGCGCTCGCCGAGCTGGAAGGCCGGATGGATGTCGTCTTCGTCGACGCGCCCTGTACCGGCACCGGCACCTGGCGGCGGCGGCCCGATGCCAAGTGGCGGGTCAGCGAGACCGCGCTGGCGCATCGGATCAAGGACCAGGACGGCGCGCTGGACAACGCCGCGAAATATGTCCGGCCCGGCGGTCGGCTGGTCTATGTCACCTGCTCCATCCTGCCGGAGGAGAATGCCGACCGCGTGGAGGCTTTCCTCGCGCGCCATGACGGCTTTGCCCAGCTCGACACGCGCGACGTGCTGACCGCTTCGGGCGGTCTGGCCGACGGTGCGGCGGAGACACTTTCCGGTTGCATCGCGCCCGGCGGTGCGCTCCAATTATCCCCGCGAAGAAGCGCCACGGACGGCTTCTTCATCGCGGTGATGGAGCGGAATTCTTAGCCGCCAGTTCCGGATCACCTACCCATCGTCTTCCTCCGATTTAATCGGAGGACCTCATTGAGATCGGGATCCTCCGGGCAAGCCGGAGGAAGACGCGGATCTGTATTGTTTTCCTCCCCCGTTTACGGGGGAGGTGGCAGCGAAGCTGACCCCCCCCCTCGCCCCCCTCGGCCCTTCGGGCCACTCCCCCCGCAAGCAGGGGGAGACATCACCACGCCACCGAGGTCTCGACGATCAGACCACCCCCACTTCTCCCTTGCCTCGCTCCCGGCTTTGACTAGCGTTCGCCTCGGGGGAGATACGCAATGATCCTGGCAAATCTGACCAAGGCGCTTCGGACGCAGAACTGGTTCGCGGTGGTGATCGAATTCCTGATCGTCATTGCCGGTGTGGTGATCGGTTTCCAGATCACCGCCTGGAATGAAGACCGCGCCGAGCGCGAGGCAGCCGAGGATTACGTGGAGCGTTTGCAGGAAGAACTGCTGTTCAACCGGACCCAGATGGACACCCAGACGGTTTATGCCAACTGGGTGCGCACTCACATTATCGCGACGCTGGATGCTTTGCAGAGCGATGATTCCGCGCTTGGCATGGAGTTTATCGTCGATGCTTATATCGCCGGCCATGGGGTCGGGGCACCGATCCAGACCGAGGCGCTCACGGAACTGATCTCGACCGGCGCTTATCGAAGCATCCCGGATGTGGATGTCCAACAGCAGGTTTTGCGTTTCTACCAGACAACGGAATACGCTGAGGGCATTCTGACGACCGTGTCGGAATATCAATCTGCCCTTCGCCGCAACATGCCACACGATATCATCAACCAGTTGCGGCAAAGCTGTGCAGCTGAATTCGTGACCAATCAACAGGGGCAACCCGAGTTCGCAATTCGCGATACCTGCCCACCCGAACTGCCGGATCAGATTGTCGCCGACGCCATTTCCGAACTGACGGCAGCCGACCTGGTTCCGGAATTGAGAGAGGCGCTGGCCCTGGCCGAGGTGAAGTCCAACAATATCGCGCGGGTGCGGGCCGCAGCTGACGACGCACTGGCCGCGCTCGAGAGGCTGGAATAGCCGCTTTGCGCGCGAGCCGGACGAGCGGATGACGGCTAAAACACCGGGGATGAAAATCCAGACTCGCGTTTCCCGCTGACTCGCGCTATCCGCTCGCCATGAAAGACCTCACCCTCCATCACGAACGCGTCCTGATCGTCGATTTCGGCTCCCAGGTGAC
>CBDUFA010000351.1:0-2583 GCA_965366295.1 uncultured Hyphobacterium sp. | reverse complement strand
ATCCAGCCTGCCGAATAGCATTGTTGCCGCTGACCATGACCGCATTGCGTATTGGTCAGCGGCGCATGCTTCCGGTATAAATTCATCACCACCACCCAGACCAAGCCGGCGACAGACCGGCCTCAGAAGGACCAAGTGATATGAAGAAACTGCTTTTGGGCAGCGCCTGCCTGGCTCTGCTGGCCGCGTGCAGCGAGCCGACCTCGACGGATATGAGCTCCGGCGACACATCTCATGATACCAGCACGACGACCGAAATGGCTGCCGCCGAGCTGGGCACCTACGGGTTCGACACGGACGGCATGGACCAGGCCGTCGACCCGGGCGACGATTTCTTCCGCTATGCCAATGGCGAATGGCTGGACACCACGGACATCCCGGCCGACCTGTCCAATTACGGCATGTTCACCGAGCTGGCGCTGGAAGCCGAAGAGCATGTCCAGGAGATCATTCTCGACCTCGCTGAATCCGGTGGCGCCCAGGGCTCTGTCGAACAACAGGTCGGCGATCTCTATGCCAGCTGGATGAACACCGACGCGCTGGACGCGCGCGGTCTCGACCCGCTGCAGCCGCTGCTCGCCGAAATCAACGCCGCCGAAACGCATGACGATTTCGCGGCGCTGTTCGCGACGCTGAACCATCCGTCCATGTATGGCGTGGGCATCATTCCGGACCCGCAGGACACGACCCGCTACACGGTGTTCGTCGGCCAGGCCGGTCTCGGCATGCCGGACCGCGATTTCTACATCAATGAAGGCGACCGCTACGTCGAATACCGTGATGCCTATCGCGGCTATATCGCCCAGCTGTTCGACCTGGCCGGTATCGAGAACGGTGCCGACCGCGCCGAGGCTATCATGGCGCTCGAAACCCGGATCGCGAACGCGCACTGGACCCAGGAGCGTAGCCGCAACATCTCCGAGATCCTCAACATCATGACGCTCGACGAGCTGTCTGCTCTGGCACCGCAATTCAACATGGCGCCCGGCCTGACCTCGCTCGGCATTGGCGGCGTGGAAAGCTACATCGTGGCCCAGCCGAGCGCGATCGAGCAGACGGCGGCGATCTTCGCGGAAACGCCGGTCGACGTGCTGCGCGACTACATGACCTTCCACCTGCTCAACAACAACACCAATGCCCTGCCGACGGCATTTGACCAGGCGAGCTTTGCCTTCTTCGGCCAGACGCTGAACGGCACCGAGGAGCAGCGCCCGCGCGACCGCCGCGGCGTGAATCTCGTGGGTGGTTCGCTGGGCGAGGCCGTGGGCCAGGTCTATGTCGACCGTCACTTCCCGCCGGAATCCAAGGACCAGATGGAAGACCTGGTGGCGAACCTGATTGCCGCTTTCGAGGAGCGCCTCGAAAACCTCGACTGGATGGATGACGAGACGCGCGAGCAGGCCCTGCTCAAGCTCTCCACCTTCGAGCCGCGGATCGGCTATCCCGACGAGTGGACCGATTATGCAGCGCTGGAAATCCACGCTGACGATCTGTTCGGCAATCTGCAACGAATCGCCGAGTTCAACTGGAACCAGCAGGTCGAGGACCTCGCCGGACCGGTGGACCGCAACCAGTGGCCCTATCCGCCGCAAACGGTGAACGCGTCCTACAACCCGCTGATGAACCAGATCACTTTCCCGGCCGGCATCCTGCAGGCTCCGTTCTTCGATCCGAATGCGGACCCGGCGGTGAATTATGGCGCCATCGGTGCGGTGATCGGCCACGAAATCGGCCACGGTTTCGACGACCAGGGCCGCGAGTTCGACGAGGCGGGCCGCTATCGCAACTGGTGGTCGGAAGCCACCAATGAAGCCTTCCTCGAGCGCGCCGGCGAGCTCGGCTCGCAATATGACGGCTATTGCCCGATCGAAGGCGAGTGCGTGAACGGCAATTTCACCATGGGTGAGAACATTGGCGATTTGGGCGGTGTCCAGATGGCCTATTCCGCCTATCAGCGCTATGTCGCCCAGCATTATGGCGACGAAGGTGCGCCGGTGATCGACGGTGTGACCGGTGACCAGCGCTTCTTCCTGGCCTGGGCACAGGTGTGGCGCCGCCTCTATCGCGAGGACAATCTGCGCCAGCGCCTCGTGACCGACCCGCACAGCCCGTCGCAATACCGCACCAATGGCGTGGTGCGGAATCTCGACGCCTGGTATGCGGCCTTCGATGTGCAGGAAGACGATCTGCTCTACCTGCCGCCGGAAGAGCGCGTGCGCATCTGGTAGCCTGGCACCGGATGACAAAGGATTGCGGCCGGCCCTGGCGGGGTCGGCCGTTTTCGTTTCCGGCCACAAGCGCCAATAAATTCAATTATTTCGCGGCTTTCATTAAAGATAATAAACTCACGCGCCGTCCTGGATCGGCGTAAACTGTTGTTTCAAGATTCCTGTGCGGTGCGCACAAACCAGACAAAAAACGGGGCTATCATGATGAGATCCTTGCTGCTTTCGGGCGCGGCCATATTCCTGCTGGCGGCGTGCAGCGAAACCGCCGATGACGGCGCGCAGAGCGCGGCCAATGATGCGGCTATCGCCTCCCATGCCGGTGACGCCGCGGTCCAGACGGCGGCCATGGAGACCC
>CBDUFA010000350.1:0-2585 GCA_965366295.1 uncultured Hyphobacterium sp. | reverse complement strand
CGGTGGCCATGATGGCGGCGAGATGGCCGGGAATGAGCGGCAATTCGAACATGCCGCCCGGGCCGAAATTGCGGAAGGTTGCCGCCTCGATCTTGATCGGGAAGGCCGGGATCTTGATCAGCGACCGATGGACCTCGAAATCATTGATCAGCTCCACATAATCGAACACCCTTTGGGTCTCGACCTTGTTGAGGAAGGATCGCCAGAACACACCGGCAATGGCGAGGCGGGCGAACAGGGACAGCAGATTATGCCCGATCACGGCCTGCACGCGGCCATAAACGGCCCGGTAAAAGCGGCCGACCGGGCCGAGCACGGGCGGATTCCCGTCGAAAGATTGCGGGGTCATATGGGTCTCTTTCTATCCGGGCGTGTTGAACACGCCATCCTTGAGGAGGGAGATGAAAACCGGGACCGGCTCGACACCGGGAAAGTGGTCGGCGATCGCGGTCGAGGCGGTTTCGAAACTGTCGCCGCGCGCCATGCATTTCAGGAACAGGGCTTCGGCCGGAGAAAGACGGCGGTAACGCACCTCCATGCCCGGGCGGTACACGAGCGCGGTCTCGCCGCCGCGGGTGAGCGCGACCTTCTCGACGGTTTCGTCGTCGCGATTGGTCCGCCAGATCGAGAAGGCCGGATAGTCCGACGCCAGGACCCGCACCGACGGGTGTAATCCCGGAGCCAGCGCGGCCAGCTCATCCGGCGCATATTGGCGCGCGGTGTCCGGCGTCAGGGGCGTGGCATCGGCGCTGTGATGGGCCTCCAGCCAGGCCCGGTCGAGACGCGCCACATCCGGCAGGTATTCGAGGGTCCGGGCCGGTTCGAAACCGGCAATAAAGGCGGCAAATCCTTCGCCATAGAGCGTCAGCGTCCGCGATCGCGGCGGATGGTCCTGCCAGAAGGCCTGCGCCATGCCGCGGAAGAATTTTTCACCGACCAGGCGCCTGACGGCGGGATAGGCATCGCCCAGCGTGTCGGATGCACCTTTCACGACATTGTTGCGATAGACGCGGAAGCGCGAACCCGCCGGGGCTGCGGCAAAGGCGTGCAGTCCGGTGGAATTGCCGGATTTCAGCGCGGCGGCGAAGGCGGCATGGAAATCAGGCATGCACCACCTCCAGCGCCGCGGCATCGAGGATGTGCTGCGCGCGGCCGCGTTCGGCCATCAGGTTTTCGAAGGGCGGCAGATTGGTGTCGCGCTCGATGAGCGTCGGTTTCGGACCGATGCGGGCGATCAGCTGCCGGTAGAGCGTCCAGACATCGTCATGAACCGGCGCGCCATGCGTGTCGATCAGCAACCCATCGCCGAACGCCTCGTCCTGCTCGTGTCCGGCCAGGTGAATTTCGCCGACGGCATCGCCGGGCACATTGGCGATATAGGCGGCGGGGTCCTGCTGCAGATTGCGGCAGGTGACGAAAACATTGTTGACGTCCAGCAGCAGGCCGCAGCCGGTGCGCCGGACCGCTTCGGCGAGGAAGTCCTGCTCGGACATGTCCGATTTCAAGGGCAGGTAGATGGAGGGGTTCTCTACCAGGATGGGGCGGCCGAGCACGTCCTGGGTTTCCGCGACATGGGCGCAGAAGCGCTCGAGATGTGCCGGCGTGTAGGGAATTGGCAACAAGTCGCCGAAATAGGTCCCGTCATGGGCACACCAGGCGAGATGCTCGCTGACAAGTGCCGGTTGATACCGGTCGGCGAGCTGTTTCAGCGCCTTGAGATGTCCGGCATCGGGCCTGTCTGCGCCCCCCAGCGAGAGGGCGACGCCATGCAGCGAAAGCGGGTGTTCGCGGCGGATCGCGTCCAGCCAGGCCAGGCGCGGTCCGCCCGCGGTCATGTAGTTTTCCGGATGCACCTCCACCCAGAGCCCGGGGGCGCGGCTCTCGAGCACGCTGCGATAATGCTGCGGCTTGAGGCCGAGCCCGGCGCCCATGGCGGGCGTAGCGGGGGAGACGGGGTAGGCGGAGGTCATGCCGGACATCCCTGAGCGGATGTTACGGGCGTTCGATCGGCTCGAGCGAGCCATGGCCGTACGGCGTCTCGATTTCCTCGCAGGTGCCTTCCGGAACGTAGGTCCAGGCATTGCCCTGGTAATCGACCGTCGACGTGCCTTCGCACGACGTGCCGGGACCGGCGGCGCAATCATTCTCGCCGGCAAGCGACACGCCATAACAGCGCTCCATGTCATTGCCGGAGGACATGCCGTCATCCGCGTGGTCATCCGCGCTGGCGGCTGCCGAAAGCGACAGGGCCAGGGCCGTGGTGGCGAGCGTGGCAAACTTGGTTTGGGTATTCATGGTTCAGACCTCGAAACTTGAGTGGTTTGCTTTCAATCACCGGTCGGGCAGGTCCCGTCCGGCGAGGTGAAAGCTGTCTGAACGCAGCTGCGCATTCCAATCACGACTGTTCGACAGTCCTGACAGGGACGTTACGAATTCGTCAGGTTTTGACCAGCCGGCGTGAACGGGCCGGGAGCTCAGCGCGCAGCGAGATCGTCGAGCGAAATCGCGACTTCCCGCATGACAGCGCCGTCTCCGCCGCGAATCTGGAGGCTCACGGACCGCTCCGCCCAGTTCACGTCGATCAC
>CBDUFA010000349.1:0-2599 GCA_965366295.1 uncultured Hyphobacterium sp. | reverse complement strand
GGCGTCTCCGTCGCCAAGGAAATCGAGCTGTCCGACAAGTTCGAGAACATGGGCGCCCAGATGGTCCGCGAAGTCGCGTCCAAGACCAATGACGCCGCCGGTGACGGCACCACGACTGCCACGGTACTGGCCCAGGCCATCGTGCGCGAAGGCATGAAGTCCGTCGCTGCCGGCATGAACCCGATGGATCTGAAGCGCGGTATCGACAAGGCTGTCGCCGCCGTCGTCGCCAAGATCAAGGACGTCTCCACCCCGATCAAGGGCTCTGAAGAGATCGCCCAGGTCGGCACGATTTCCGCCAATGGCGAAAAGGAAATCGGCGAGATGATTGCCAAGGCCATGGAAAAGGTCGGCAATGAAGGCGTCATCACCGTCGAGGAAGCCAAGTCGCTGGAAACCGAGCTGGACGTCGTTGAAGGCATGCAGTTCGACCGCGGCTACCTCTCGCCCTACTTCATCACCGACGCCGACAAGATGCAGGCCGAGCTGGAAGACCCGTTCGTGCTGCTGTTCGACAAGAAGCTCTCCTCGCTGCAGCCGATGCTGCCGATCCTGGAAGCCGTCGTTCAGTCCGGCAAGCCGCTCCTCATCATCGCCGAGGACATTGAAGGCGAAGCGCTGGCCACCCTCGTGGTCAACAAGCTGCGTGGTGGCCTGAAGATCGCCGCCGTCAAGGCACCGGGCTTCGGCGACCGCCGCAAGGCCATGCTCGAAGACATCGCCATCCTGACGGGCGGCACGGTGATCTCCGAAGACATCGGCATCAAGCTGGAAAACGTCTCGCTCGACATGCTCGGCACCGCCAAGCGTGTCACGATCACCAAAGACGACACCACCATCGTCGACGGTGCCGGCTCCAAGGCCGACATCGAGGCCCGCGTCGGCCAGATCCGCAAGCAGATCGAGGACTCATCGTCGGAATATGACAAGGAGAAGCTCCAGGAGCGTCTCGCCAAGCTGGCAGGCGGTGTTGCCGTCATCAAGGTCGGCGGTGCAACCGAGGTCGAAGTGAAAGAGCGCAAGGACCGCGTCGACGACGCCCTCAACGCCACCCGCGCTGCGGTGGAAGAAGGCATCGTTCCGGGCGGTGGCGTGGCCCTGCTGAAGGCCTCCGCCGCGCTTGATGGCCTGACCGGTGAAAACGAAGACCAGACGCAAGGTATCGCCATCATCGCCCGCGCGGTGCAGGCGCCGATCCGTCAGATCTCCGAGAATGCCGGTGTCGAAGGCTCCATCGTTGTTGGCAAGGTGCTGGAAAACGAAGGCGCGACCTTTGGATACAATGCCCAGACCGAAGAGTATGGCGACATGCTCTCCTTCGGCGTCATCGACCCGGCCAAGGTTGTCCGCCACGCTCTGCAGGATGCGGCTTCCATCGCCGGCCTGCTGATCACGACGGAAGCGGCCGTGGCCGAAAAGCCGAAGAAAGACGCCCCGGCTGCACCTGACATGGGTGACATGGGCGGCATGGGTGGCATGGGCTTCTAGTCCCCGCCACCAGGCTCAAACGATCAAGGGCGGCTCGAACGGGCCGCCCTTTTTCTTTGTCAACCGACGCGCCCTTCCAGAACGTTCAACCGGGCCATCGACTGGTTGATGCGCAATTCGGTGAGTTCGCCGGTCTCGACCGCCGCCTCGATCCAGTCGGCGAAACGGATCGGCAGATCGGGGTCGGGCGCAGCGGAATTCGACATCATGACCATGTCATTGCCCGCCTGGATCGACCGGATCACGGCCGTGCGCTGATCGTAATTTTCCCGGATCGCGCCCATGTCGAGATCATCCGTGATCAGCGCCCCGGTATAGCCCATTTGATGGCGCAGAAGGCCGGTCAGGATCGGGTGCGAGAACGTCACCGGGTCGCCGGCCGGGTCCAGCCCTTCATGGGTAAGATGTCCACCCATGATGAGGTGCGCGCGGCCGGCGTCGATCAGCCGCCGGAACGGGTCCAGCTCGGCATCCGACCACGTCTCGGAGATGTCGACAAAGCCCTGGTGGCTGTCACCACGCGAGCGGCCATGCCCGGGGAAATGCTTGATGGCGCAGGCCGCACCCGCGCTTTCGAAGGCATCGATAAAGGCCCCGGCATAAGCCGCTATCCGGTCACCATCTGTACCATATCCCCGCCCCCACCGGCCGATTACGCCATTGGAATCATCCTGCAGATCGGCGACAGGCGCGAGGTTGAGGTTGAAACCGGCCGCCCTGAATTCGGCGGCAGCGGCTTCATAAAGGACATGTGCCTCGTCGACGCTGCGTTCCTCGGAAATCACGAAGGCGCGTGGAATCGCCGTGTATCCGAGATCGCTGGACAGGCGCTGCACGGCCCCGCCTTCCTGGTCGACCGCCATCCAGGCGTTGGGCGCAATGCCGCCAAAGGCAGCCGTCATGCCCTCAACGCCCTCGCGCGAGCGAACATTGTGGCGGAGAAAAAGCACGCCGCCGATACGGCCGGCTTCAAGGTGAGCTGCCACGCCGCGGGCCCCGTCCGTGTCGAGATTATCGCCAATGAAACCCATCAGCAGCATACGCGCCGCTTTCTGACGCAGCGTCAGACCGTCCTGAGCCATGGCGGGCGAAATCCCGGCGGTCAGGCCGG
>CBDUFA010000348.1:0-2599 GCA_965366295.1 uncultured Hyphobacterium sp. | reverse complement strand
CGCGCGAATCCATTCTGCGCCGGCCCGGGTCTTGCCCGCGCCGCGCCCGCCCAGGAACAGCCAGATGTGCCAGCCGGCCTGCGGCGGCAATTGCGGCGGCCGCGCCCAGAACAGCCAGTCATGGCTCAGCCATTTCAGTTCCGCTGCCGTCAGCTCCGTCAGTAATTGGTCCTGTGTCGCCTGCGGCCCGCAGGCGATCGAGGCGGCATTTGATCTCGGCCCGCAATGCGGCAATGTCATCGGCTCCATTCGCCGGGGCGAGGTCCGGAACCGCCGGCTGATTCAGTTCTTTTTCCAGTTTCACCAGCATGTTCAGCGCCCGCATGCGTTTCACTGCCGCATCGGTGCGGCCTTGCAGCAATTCTGCCTCGGCCCGCATCAGCTCGCGGCGCAAGGCTTCGAAATGGTAAAGCGCGCGCCGGGCCGGAGGCTCTCGCGAAAATGTCCGGATCCGGGCGCGGATCCAGCTGGCGCTCAGACCGGTCCGGGCCATGATGTCCGCCAGCGGCGCACCGGCTTCATACTGGCGGATCAGCAGCTCCCAGTCCGCCCTGTCGAGCCGCCTGTCCGTCAGTTCTCCGACCATGCCGATTTATAGGCCGGGAACTGTCTGCGACGGATGCTTTTTGTGCGATTTCCGGCAAGCGGGTGATTTCGCGGCGCAAAGACGCGCCGTTAAACGGGACAAGGCGTCAGCTATCCCCGTTTTCACCCGGCCAGTCGCGCACGAATTCCTCGAAATCCTCGTCCGCGACCTGCAATTCGCTCGTCACCTGGCCGCGCACGGACATGCCGGCCCGAAACGTCGATTGCGGATCGCCGGTCACCAGCGGATGCCAGTCCGGCAGGTCCCGCCCTTCATGCACGAGCCGGTAGGCACAGGTCTTCGGCATCCATTCCAGCTGACCGACATTGGCGGCTGTCAGCACGACGCAATCCGGCACCCGGACCGACCGGTTCCGGTAATCCTTGCAGCGCCCGCTCGCCCCGTCATAGAGCTTGCAGGACAGCGAGGTCAGCATGCGCGACCCGTCCTCGTCCTCGAGCTGGATCAGGCAGCACTTGCCACACCCGTCGCAGAGCGATTCCCATTCTTCCGGGCTCATCTCTTTCAGTGATTTCACTTTCCAGAACGGGTCTTTAGACATTAGGCCTGAAACTCGCCATCTTGATCGGGCTGTTTGAGCGCCCGGGACGCCGCCATGACGCCATTCAGAGCCGACCTTCTAACCGAAAAGCGCCAGCGCCGCGAACGGCTCTACTGGACCGTCACCCTCGTATTGGCAATCCTGGTGATTGGTGGCGGCATTGCCGGTGGCACCTTCTGGCGATGGGCGTTTGCCGACATGCCGGAACTGCCCGCCAACCTCGAAACCCTGTGGGATGTGCGGCGCGATGAAAGCGTGACCCTGCTCGACCGCGATGGCGAGATCATCGATATTCGTGGTCCGCTCTACGGCGCGCCTGCCCGCATCGACGATCTGCCCGACCATGTTACCCAGGCCTTCATCGCCATCGAGGACCGGCGTTTCTACGAGCATTCCGGCGTCGACATCTGGGGGGCGGCCCGGGCGGTGTTCACCAATCTGCGCGAAGGTGCGACCGTCCAGGGTGGCTCCACCATCACCATGCAGCTGGTGAAGAATCTCGTCCTCACCCCGGAACGCTCCATGCGGCGCAAGATCCAGGAAATGCGGCTCGCCCTGCAGCTGGAACGGCGCCTGTCGAAAGACGAAATCCTCCAGCTCTATCTCAACCGCATCTATTTCGGCGCCAGCGCCTATGGCATCGAGGCTGCCGCGCGGCGCTATTTCGACAAGCCGGCCAGCGAGCTGACTCTTGCCGAGGCCGCGATGCTGGCCGCGCTTCCCAAAGCGCCCAGCCGGCTCGACCCGACCAGCAATCTTTCCGCGGCACAGGCCCGAGCCGCCATCGTCCTGGAAGCCATGGAGGCCGCCGGTTTCATCACCGCCGAGCAACGCGCCGATGCCGAATCCAACCCGGCGAGCCCGATCATCCCAGAGCCGGAGGAGCTACGCGATCCGGCTGTTTTCGGCCATGTTTTCGACCTCGCCATCCAGGAAGCCGAGCGCGTGCTGGGCGAATTGCCCTCCGATGCCATACTGCAGGTCACCATCGATCCGGACCTGCAGGAAACCGCGCAGCGCACGCTGACCGCGCGCATGGAAGAAGAGGCGGAACGGGAAAATGCCGGCGAGGCCGCACTCGTTGTCCTGGCACCCGATGGCGAAGTCCGCGCCATGATCGGCGGCCGCGATTATGTGCGCAGCCAGTTCAACCGGGCCGCCCAGGCGCGCCGCCAGCCCGGCTCCGCCTTCAAGCCGATCGTTTTCCTCGCCGCGCTGGAAGACGGGGCATCGCCCTTTTCCATCTATTATGACGAGCCGGTCGATCTCGAGGGCTGGCAACCGCGGAATTTTGGCGGCAACTACCGAGGCCGGGTCTCGATGCAGGAGGCATTGCGCCGGTCGATCAACACGGTGGCTGCGCAGATCGGCTCGGAAGTCGGCCCGGAAGCCCTGGTCGACATGGCGCACCGGCTGGGCATTGAAACCGATTTGCCGCCCCTGCCGGCCCT
>CBDUFA010000347.1:0-2603 GCA_965366295.1 uncultured Hyphobacterium sp. | reverse complement strand
AAGATCGCCGGACCGTCCGGGGTCTCGTAGGCGCGGATGCCCTCGAACACCGACGAGCCGTAATGCAGCGCATGGCTCATCACGTGGACCGTGCAGTCCTCCCAGCGGCGCATCTCGCCATCCATCCAGATGTAATCGGCTTTTTTCAACGCGTGTCCTCCCCGGAATGAATGACGTCCGGGCGAAGAGATACGCCAAAAGCGCCGCGAGGCGAAGGGGCTAGACCTTTTTCGCCGCCTCGATCGCCTTGGTGATCAGCTGGCGCGCAATATCCGCGCTTTCCCAGCCCTTCACCTTCACCCATTTATTGGGTTCGAGATCCTTGTAGTGCTCGAAGAAATGGGTGATCCGCGCCAGCTGCGCCGGCAGGATGTCGGAATAGTCCGTCACCTCGTCATAATACGGGGTCAGGGAATGATGCGGCGCGGCGAGGATCTTCTCGTCCAGCCCGCTCTCGTCTTCCATCATCAGCACGCCGATCGGGCGCGAGCGCACCACGCAGCCCGGCATCAGCGTGGTCGATCCGAGGCACAGCACGTCAATCGGGTCGCCATCATCGGACAGGGTGTGCGGGATGAAGCCGTAATTGCACGGATAGCGCATCGGGGTGTGCAGGAAACGGTCGACGAAGACCGCACCGGAGGCCTTGTCCATCTCGTATTTCACGGGATCGCCGCCGAGCGGCACTTCCACGATCATGTTGAAGTCTTCCGGCGGATTCACGCCGATGGAGATGGCATCGATATTCATGGCTCAAACGTCCTGCTGGTGCGCGGGGGCGGGGCATAGCCGCCCGGCGCGCTCAGGGCAAGCTTTCAAATTCGCGCAAGAGGATCGTGTCGCCGAATTCGCTGTCATCGCCATTGGCATCATTGACCGCGAGCCAGAAGCGCACCGGCTCGGCTGTGTCCCCGGCAATCCAGGTCAGCGTCCATGTCCCGGCAGGCCGGGCCGAGCGCACGCTGGTGGCGCGCGCCCGGGTTGTCCGGTCAATATTCTCGAATTCTCCCGCGCTCGCAACAAGCTGGAAGCCGGTCATCTCTCCGGCGCCGTCCAGCCGGACCGTCAATTCATAGCGCTCGCCCGGCACGAAGCGCGCCGGCAGCCCGACCAGCGTCAGGCGTGGCGAGTCGGCCTGGGCCTCATTGTCCCAGTGACAGGCGGTGCAATCAGCTGTCCCCGGCGCACCGGCATGGTCCCAGGGCGAGGCCGTGGGAAACCCGCCCGCCATCAGCACCAGCGCCGCAGCGATCATTCCGCCACTGCATCTTGCGGAATGACAAGCGCCCGGCCGATCGTGTTGGTATCGGCCCCGAACCAGATCTCGCCCGTGGGTTCGAAGAATTGCATGTGGCGCACCGTGCCGCCGCCGGACGGGATGGGTGTCTGCGAGAAGAAAGTGTCCGTGCGTGGATCGAAACCGACGAAATTATTGGGTTCGATACCGGTCTCGACGAACCAGACGCGGTTCATCGCATCCACCGCCATGCCATAGGGGCGGCTGTTCTCGGCCGCCGGCGCGCGCCATTCCTGCACGCCCGTGGTCTGCGGATCGAACGCGCCGAGATAGCCCTCGGCATAGTCGACATACCAGACATAACCATTATCGGTGATGCCGATACGGCGCGGCCGCGCCTCTTCGCGGGGCAGGTTGACTTCGGTCAGCTGCAGCGTGTCCGGATTGATCGCAGCCAGCTTGTTGGTGCCCAGCAAGACCACCCAGACCATGCCGTCCGGCGCAATCTCGATGCCATAGGGCCGAGCGCCTTCGGTGGGGATGTCGATCACGTCGAGATCATAGGTCGAGACATTCAGCCGTCCGACGCGGTTGGCGCCTTGCGCGGTGAACCAGAGATACTGCCCGCCCTGGTCCATGATCAGTGTATGCGGGTCGCGCGGAATGCCGTTGGGCATCTCGATGCGCATGAATTGCCCGTTCGCCGGGTCATAGCGGCCGATATAGGAATCGCGGTTGCCAGCGATCCAGATATGGCCTTCGGCATCGACGATCTGGTTGTGCGGCCCGGTGCCCGCGGGCAGGTCGAGCCGCCCGATATCGCCGCTTTCCGGTTCCAGCCAGCCGAGATAATCGCCGCGCTGACCGACGAACCAGATGCGCTGTCCGTCGGCCGTGTAAGGATCGCGCGGCCGGGTATCCGCATAGGGAATGGTCCATTCCTCGATCAGCACATCGTCATCGTCCATGATGCCGGCACTGGTGAAATCCTGTGCCAGGGCCGGGCTGGCCGCGAGCGCAAAGGCGGAGGTCAGAAGGGCAAGGCGCATGGGAATCTCCCTGTTGCTTCCCTCAACAGATAACACACCTTTCCCCGCGGCAAATGCCCGGTCTGCCGGCCTGACCTACCATCCCCAGCGCACGCCGGCGCGGCCACCGACTTCACCTGTATCCGCCCCGAAGCCGAAGCCGGCATTGATCGAGAAGGTCTCGTTGATCCGTGCCGCACCGGAGAAGGCGAGGGCGTGGCTGTCATTGAAGAAGCCCCAGTTCGCCGAGAAGGAATAGCTCTCGTTGGAGTTCAATGAAGTCACGCCGGCCATGGCCAGCGCCAGGGCGACACCATCCGTGTTGGTCTTGATGTCCC
>CBDUFA010000346.1:0-2605 GCA_965366295.1 uncultured Hyphobacterium sp. | reverse complement strand
CGCGCAGATGGCTGACCCAATATTCGGGATCGGTCGCCTGTTCGGGCGTGATCATTTGCCCGGTGCGGTTGGAGGTGAAAGGGATTTGCGGTGCGTTCAGCGTGATCGACCGCAGGTAATCGCCAAATTCCTTCAGGATAGGCTCCAGCATCCGCGAATGTGCGGCGATGTCGATCTGGATGCGCTGGCAGTCGATGTCGCGCGCTTTCAGCTCTGCCTCGAGCCGGTCAAGTGCCGCTTGCGGCCCGGTGGCCACGGACAGACCCGGCGCGTTGACAGCCCCCAGATCCAGTTCATCACCCAGAAGCGGGGTCAGTTCCTCGGCCGAAAGTGCAACGGAAAGCATGCCACCGGCAGGCACCGTGTCGAACAGCCGTCCACGCAGATGTACCAGTCCGATGCAATCCTCAAAGGACATCACGCCCGCCACACAGGCGGCGGTATTCTCTCCCATGGAGTGGCCGACCAGCGCTGCGGGCTGCACCCCCCAGCTCATCCAGAGCTGCGCCAGCGCGTATTCGCAGATCATGATCAGCGGCAGCTGTACCGAGGGTTTCTGAAGTCGCGCATTGGCCGCGTCTTCCTCGCCCTTTTCCGGCAGCCAGAGCGCGCGGATGTCGTAATCAAGTTGGGGCGCGAGAATTTCCAGCCCCCGGTCCATCCATTCGGCGAAGACCGGCTCGGTTTCATAAAGGTCGCGCGCCATACCGGCATATTGCGCCCCGCCGCCGGGGAACATGAACACCGCGTCGGGCCGGTCGAGCGCCACGTGAGAGAAGACCCGGCGAGGATCGTTCTCTTCCAGCAGGGCCGCGGCCTCTTCAGGGGTATCCGCCACGGCGACGCGTCTGCGCTCAAAGCCATGGCGGCCTTCCTTCAGGGTCCAGGCCACATCGGCCAGGTCCTGATCGGGATGCGCGCGCAGATGGACGGCAAGATTGGCGGCATTGCCTTCCAGCGCGGCCTTGGACCGGGCCGATACCGTCAAAAGCTGGAATGGCCAGTCAGAGGGTTCGGATGCCGCGCGTTCAGGCGCTTCCTCCAGCACGGCATGGGCATTGGTGCCGCCCACGCCCAGCGAGTTGATGCCGGCACGGCGCGGGCCCTTGTGGCTTGTCCAATCCGACAGCTGGTCGTTCACGCGGAAGGGGGAGTGTTCGAAGTCGATGGCAGGGTTGGGGGCCTCGTAGCCCAGCGAAGGCGGGATCTGCCGGTGATGCAGCGCGAGCGAGGTCTTGATCAGGCTCGCCACGCCCGCCGCGGTATCCAGATGCCCGATATTGGTCTTGACCGAACCCAGCTTGCAAAATCCGGTCTCCTCCGTGGTCTCGGAAAAGGCCTGGGTCAGGGCGGCGACCTCGATCGGGTCGCCCAGATAGGTGCCGGTGCCGTGGCATTCCACGTAATCGATCGTGTCGGCGCTGACATCCGCCATTTGCAGCGCTTCTGCTATGGCGCCGGCCTGGCCGTCGACCGAAGGCGCAAGATAGCCCGCCTTGGCCGCCCCGTCATTGTTGATGGCCGTGCCCTTGATGACCGCCCAGATGTGATCGCCGTCGCGGATCGCATCCTCCAGTCGGCGCAGCACAACCGCCCCCGCGCCGGAGCCGAAGACCGTCCCTTGCGCGCGGTGGTCAAAGGCGTGGCAATGCCCGTCGGGCGACAGCACCTCGCCCTCTTTGTAAAGATAGCCACGGTTCTGGGGCAGCTCGATCGTCACCCCGCCCGCAATTGCGGTGTCACACTCGCCGGTCATAAGCGCTTGGCAGGCATAGTGGGTTGCCACCAGCGAGGTCGAGCAGGCCGTCTGCACGTTCACGCTGGGACCGGTCATGTCGAAGATGTGGCTCACCCGGGTGGCAAGGAAATCCTTGTCATTGCCGGTATGGCGCAGCAGGAACATGCCCACATCGTCGACAAGATCGCGGTTCGAGCAGATGTTGAAATAGAAATAGCTGCCCATGCCGCAGCCGGCATAGACCCCGATCGGGCCTGCGGCTTTCTTCGGCGGATGGCCAGCATTTTCCAGCGCTTCCCAGGCAACCTCCAGAAACTGGCGGTGCTGCGGATCCATGATCGCCGCTTCCTTGGGCGACAGGCCGAAGAATTCAGCATCAAATGTCTCGAACCCGTCAAGCGGTGCTGCGGCAGGCACATAATCCGGCCGTTCCAGAAGATGCGGCGCCTCACCCGCCGCGAGAAGCTCCTCGCGGCTGTAATGGCGGATGGATTCGATGCCATCGCGGAGGTTGGCCCAATAGGATTCAGGCCCATCCGCGCCTGGCAGATGTGCAGCTAATCCTATGATCGCAATATCATTCATAAACTTCGGCTCGTTCTCAACTACACTAAACTAATTCATCACTGGCGCAGATCATACAGTCATGAGCGTTCATGATGAATGACCTATGATGGCGCATCGGGTTCCGATTGCCCGTCCTGTACTATCATGTCGCGGCCATTGTGCCACCGGCTAACATTCGGGCGCGAGGTGGTGATGCTGATAAACACGACGCTGGAACGCGTGCATCGGTCTGCGACGATCTCACCCTCAGCTTACCTGTCGTGCAGAGCGATTGGTCACCTCGGCTCGCGCCTTGATTCA
>CBDUFA010000345.1:0-2612 GCA_965366295.1 uncultured Hyphobacterium sp. | reverse complement strand
AAGGAAGTCGAGACCGTGGTCGCCAAGATGGCCCGCATCCCGGAAAAATCGGTTTCCAAGGACGACGAGACGGCCCTCAAATCGATGGGCTCGGATCTTCGCCGGGTCGTGTTCGGACAGGACGACGCGATCGAGAAGCTGTCGTCCGCGATCAAGCTGGCTCGCGCGGGTCTGCGCGAACCGGAAAAGCCGATCGGCAACTATCTGTTCTCCGGCCCGACCGGGGTTGGCAAGACCGAAGTCGCCAAGCAATTGGCATCCGTTCTCGGTGTCGAGCTCTTGCGTTTCGACATGTCCGAATACATGGAGCGCCACACGGTTTCGCGCCTGATCGGGGCGCCTCCGGGCTATGTCGGCCATGACCAGGGCGGTCTTCTGACCGATGCCGTCGATCAGCATCGTCATGCGGTGTTGCTGCTCGACGAGATCGAGAAGGCCCACCCGGACCTGTTCAATATCCTGCTGCAGGTCATGGACCATGGCAGCCTGACCGACGCCAATGGCAAGACCGTCGATTTCCGCAATGTGGTGCTGATCATGACCACGAATGCGGGCGCCGCGGACCAGGCCAAGGAAGCCATCGGGTTCGGCCGGAACAAGCGGGAAGGCGAGGACCAGGCCGCGATCGAGAAGCTGTTCACGCCGGAATTCCGCAATCGCCTTGATGCCATCATCCCGTTTGCCGGCCTCTCGCAACCGATCGTGGCCCGCGTGGTCGAGAAATTCGTGTTGCAGCTGGAAGCCCAGCTGGCGGATCGCGGTGTGACCTTCGAATTGTCCGATGCGGCGACCGAATGGTTGTCCAAGCGCGGCTATGACGAGAAATTCGGTGCACGGCCGCTGACCCGTGTGATCCAGGAGCACATCAAGAAGCCGCTGGCCGATGAAATCCTGTTCGGTCAGCTGAAATCCGGCGGGCTGGTGAAAGTCGATGTCGATGCGGCCGATGCCGACCGCCTGGACTTCGAGATCACGCCCGGTGACCGGCTCAAGCCGAAGAAATCCCGCGGTGGCGGCAAGAAGAAAACCAAGGAGCCGGTGCGCTAGAGCGCCTACTCGGCAAAGACTTCATTCGATGAAAGGCCGTTGCCATTGCTGGCAGCGGCCTTTTGCTTTTCGCGGTATTCGCGCGGCGTCTGGCCTGTCGCTTCCTTGAACGCGCGGTTGAACGGGCCCAGGGATCCGAAACCGCTATCGAGCGCAACATTCAGTATGCCGCGCGCCGCAGAGGCCGGATCAGACAGCAATTGCTTGGCGTGCTCGATCCGGAAGTGGTTGATGAAGCGGTTGAAATTGGGCTGACCCAACCCGGCGACAATGGCGCGGGTGACCTTGTAGTCCTTTTCCCGCAGTTGCGCCGCCAATGTCCCGACCTTGAGGTCAGGATCCAGATAGGCGCCTTCGGCCACGAGCGTTTCGGTTCGCCGGGCCAGCGCAAGCTCATCCGGTGTGGCAGGCGGTGCCCGCCGGGCCGATCCGTCTGGCAGGGGATGGGTTTGCCGGAAAATGACGGCGGTGCTGGCGCAAGTGATGATCGCAACTGCGCACATGCCCTGGACCATCGCGGTCAGCCCGGGCGAGAACGGCGAAAGCTGACCGTGATCCAGTATCATCACGCATATGATGACACCCGCTGCGAAGCTGGAGAGGAATGTATAGCGAATTCGCTTCTCGCCATCGGAAATGCCCGACCAGCCGTTCAGCCCTTCACCAAAGGCCAGCACAAGCGCTGCGGAACTGAACAGGGTCTGCATCGCGTCAAACCGTTCCATCCATTCGTCCTGGGCAGATTGCCCAATGACGGCAGACAGGTTGGTGGCGAGCGCGAGCTGGTCGAAAATAGTGGGCAGGAAAACACCGGCGACGATCGCCAGTTGAGGCCAGCTGATGTCCGGCTTGTGGCGGAACAACGCGCGCGCCGCCAGCCAGAGGAATGAGCAGGATGCGCAGCTGGCGATTGCCAGTGCAGGATAGACCGGACCAAAGGTGGCTCGGCCGAACACCTCGATGGCCATGACGGCGGCCAGACCAATGCAGAAAACGCCCCACATCATGTAGAGCTGTGAAAAGGCGCGACGCACGGCGATCCAGCCCAGCCAGCCCATCGCGGCAAGACCTGTCAGAATTTTCAATCCCATGCCGAGTGCCAGCATGCCTGCCTCCATTTTGTCTCGCCATGATGCGCTGTTTGTCCCGGCGGAGGCAAGATGCCGGACTTTTTCATGCCGATTTGGAAATCGGCGAGCCTGAAACAGCTTCCCCTGTCCTTATCCCACAGGCCGCCGGTCAGGGCGGTTCGAGTCGATGAGGATAAAACTGATGGTCGATACGCTTTCAAACCTGCCTGCCAGATCCCTGTCTCCGCAGACTCTTCTCAAGTCCAGCGGACTGCTCTGGTTCCTGACGGCCATGATCGGACAATGGCTGTTTGCCTATTATGTGATCGCTGCCTATGCGCCGGAAACGCTGTCGGGGGCCTGGGAGCGTTGGGATGAAACCGGCTTGATACAAGGCTTCACCGTCGACGACCTGGTCGGCAATCTCGCCTTTATCTCGCACACCTTGCTGACGGCGGTCATCTGTATCGGCGGGACCATGCAATTGATGCCGCC
>CBDUFA010000344.1:0-2621 GCA_965366295.1 uncultured Hyphobacterium sp. | reverse complement strand
AAGCTGGAACAGGTAGAACCACCAGTATTCGCTGCGCCGGGCCCGGCCATTGAACTCGGCATATTTTGAGAAAACGGACCGAACCGCCTCGAAAAAACCCATGCTGTCCCCCATGAAAACCGGCGAATCGGAATGACTGCCGGAAGGCGCCGAAACCTTAGCAGGCAGCGCTCCGCACACCACCAAAAACAGGCCCGGCAGAAAAAAGCCCCGCCAATTGGCGGGGCTTGATCAAGGCATCAACAGCCGGGGCTATGAATTCGTCCCCGGATCGTCTCCGGGTGTATCGCCAGCCTCGGGCGTTTCCGGCGTCGCAGCCGGCTGTGCCGGGGCCGCCGGAGCTGCAGGCGCTGCTGCGGCCGCGGCCACCGCGCCCGGTGCCGGTCCGAAGCGGTTCTCGCCCGCTTCACCCGCCGATACGCCAACCCAGATCGTGTAGACAACCCAGATCAGGAAACCGAGTCCGAGGAAAAGCGCCACACTGCTGGAGGCACCCAGTAACGCGGCCAAGTTGGCTTCATCGCTGCCGCCACCATTGGCCATCGCCGCCATGATCGCACCGCCGGCCATGGTGAAGCCGATCACGATCAGGACGATCTGGATGAGCCAGACAATGCCGTGGATCCAGGCCGTCTTGCCCATGTCGTGCAGGCGCTTGCCGTAGACGCACACCCCGACATAGATCAGGCCGATACTGATCAGGAAGCCGAGAAAGGGAATCCAGCTCAGCAGCACATTGCCGCCGATGATGATCAGAACCCCGATCCAGTATTCCTGTTAGCCGATCCGGCCATTCGGGCTGAAAAGTACGTTTCCGAGATTCATCCGGAAGTCTCCATTCTGCTCGATTGCAAGAGATTATTTGCTGGGTTGGGCCCAGAAGAAGATCAGCACCAGGATACCAAGCGGAATGAAGGCGATCAGGATCCACCAGCCGCTCTTGCCGGTATCATGCAACCGCCGGACACCTACAGCCAGATAGGGGATGAGCGTGCCGAGGGCGAAGATGCCGAGCACGATTGCGAACATGTTCGAGACCGAGATCAACGCAGCCAGCACGGCATAGACGACGACATAAAACAGTACGAACCACCAGAATTCACCGCGGCTCGCCTTGCCGGTAAAACCGGCATAATTGCCGTACACCGACTTCACGGCATTCATGATATTGTCCATTGGAAAGTCCTCCCCTGCCCTTTGGATGTTTCAGACTGATAGGCGAAAGCCGGGCTTGTCAATCGCGTGCCGGGCGAAGTCCGCCCGGATGTGTGGACAAGCCGGGCTCCGCCCGATCAGGCCGAAAACCTAGCTGAGCGGATTGATGGATGTCGCGTCCGCCGGGCGCGGACCATAGGCATTGTCGCCATCATCGCCCTTCAGCACCTGGTTCACGATGAACGCAGCGCCGAAATAGATGACACCGGCGCTGATCACGCCGAGCAGGAAGGTCTTGAACCGGAATGTCATGCCGGTGAGGGTTTCACCGCGCATCGCCGCCGCGAAAACGTCGCCGATGATCAGCGGCGTCAGGATCGCGGAGAGAATCATGCCGCCGACAAAAACGCCGCCCAGCACTGCCAGCGTCCAGACGGCCGGCTTGCCGGCATCGTGGAAGCGCTTCGCATAAAGACAGAACAACGGATAAAGCAGCGCCATGCCCAATATGGTGATGAAGGGAAGCGCGAGGCCGAGCACCTGGATGGCCACCGCCAGCGCAAAGACGACGACCGTTCCCTGCATGAGAGAATTCGGGCCGATCCGCCCCTCGAACGTCAGCAGCAAGTTCTGCAGTTTCGCAATATCCATAAGCCGGGCCTCCCCTGTCAGTTGGCTGTTGTGCCAGACTGTGAGGGGAAGCCGCGGCTTGTCAATCGCGTTTCAGGCGAATTCTAGTCGGCCCGCTTCATCGACATGAACCAGAAGCCGAACAGGAAGGTCGTGCCCCAGAAGGCCGCCAGACCGCCCCAGGCGGCTGGCTGCACCATTTGCAATGCCAGCTCCGGGCGCTCCTCGATCCAGGCCTGGAAATCGGCCTGGAAGCTCGGATCCTGCGCAATGGTCTCGACGCTCCGGCCCACGCTTTCGGCGTATTGCCCCATCAGGCCGAACGAGCCCACGCCCAGCATCACCGCCATGCCGATCCCGGAGACGACCAGGGCCAGGATCACGGGCAGCAGGAACAACATGATGCCTTCGCCGGCATCGCGGCGGCGATTGATGAAGAGGAAGGAGACGAACAGCACCATCAGCAAGGTCAGCGCCCAGGAAACATACCCGAAGCTGTCGCCCCCGCCCTCCGTGGTCATCAGCGACAGGCCGTACCAGGTCTTGGCGGCATCGAGTATGGCAAGCAGAACGAGGCCGAGCATGAAGGCCATCGGTGTGGCCCGGCTAGCCGGCGTGATTATGGCAAGTGGATTCATTTCATGTGTCCCTGTCTCAGGCAAATTCCCACGGTCTGATTACCGCGCCCGGCGTTTGCAACAAGCGGGACAGTAAATTGCCGTTTCCCGTCTATTCGAACTCGATCAGCAATTCATCGGCCGAGACGGACTGCCCCGCGTCAACGGCAATGGTCTTGATCACCCCGTCCATTTCGGCGCGGATCACGTTTTCCATCT
>CBDUFA010000343.1:0-2631 GCA_965366295.1 uncultured Hyphobacterium sp. | reverse complement strand
GAGGGGAGCCGGCAAGTCAATCTGCCCGACTGACGCGGCCCGTGCGCTGGACGCAGAGAACTGGCGCGCGCGCCTGAACGCCGTGCGCAATGGTGCAATCCGCCTGGCGCTCGCGGGCAAGGTGGACATCCTGCGCAAGGGCAAGCCGGTCGATCCGACGGACTTCAAGGGCGTTTACCGGATCGCACGGAAATCGTGACCGGGCTGGACGGTCTGCTCGACGAGGTCCGGACTTGCCGCGCTTGCGAAGGCGAAATCCCGGAACCCCGGCCCGTGCTTCAGGCGGGCAGCAAGGCGAAGGTCCGGCTGATCGGGCAGGCGCCGGGCACCCGCGTTCACGCATCAGGCAAGCCGTTCACAGACCCGTCCGGCGACCGTTTGCGTGACTGGCTCGGGATTGATGCCGCAACCTTCTACGACCCCGACAAGCTTGCCATCACGCCGATGGGATTCTGCTTTCCCGGGCTGGATGCGAAAGGCGGCGACAAGCCGCCCCGGCCGCGCTGCGCCCGACTGTGGCAGGCGCGTCTTGATGCCTGTCTTCCCGACGTCGAGATGACACTGCTGGTCGGCGGTTACGCGCAGAAATTCGTGCTCGGCGATCGCTTCAAGGGGAATGTGACGGATACGGTCGCGGCCTTCGCGGATTTCGCACCGCGATACATTCCTCTGCCGCACCCCTCCTGGCGCAACAATGCATGGCTCAAGCGCCATCCATGGTTTTCCCAGCAGCTGCTACCGATGGTGCGGCGCAATATGAAATTGCTTTGCGAATAGCCGCCCCGAACGCTTGTCCAAACGGCTTTCAGAAGCTATCCCCACGCCGCCTCGCGCCGACTTCCCCCCGGCTGGCGCGACGCCGGCGCGGCCGGCCAGCAACACGGACAGTTTCATGAGTGTTTTTGAACACCCCTCCTTTGACAATCACGAGAAGGTGCTTTTCGCCACGGATGAAAAGACCGGGCTTAAAGCGATCATCGGCGTCCACTCGACCGCTCGCGGACCGGCCTGCGGTGGTTGCCGCTTCTGGACCTATGACAGCTCGGCGGATGCTCTCCAGGACGCGTTGCGCCTGTCGCAGGGCATGAGCTACAAGAATGTCATGGCCGATCTGCCGATTGGTGGCGGCAAGAGCGTGATCATGAAGCCGGAAGGCGCCTTCGACCGCGATGCGCTGTTCCAGGCGTTTGGCCGCGCTGTCGAGGCGCTCAACGGGAATTACATCACGGCCGAGGATGTCGGCGTCAGCCCCGAAGACATGATGAGCGTGCACAAGCAGACCGCTCATGTTACCGGCCTTCCCGAAGGCAAGGCCGCGTCCGGCGATCCGTCTCCGGTGACCGCTGACGGGGTTTTCCGCGGCATCCGCGCAACCGTGAAACGCGCTACGGGCTCCGAAGACATGAAGGGTATTCGCGTCGCCGTTCAGGGCGCCGCCGGTCATGTCGGCAGCTATCTTTGTGGCCATCTGGCCAATGCGGGCGCCGAGCTGGTGGTCGCCGACATGAATGTCGACGCGCTGCAGAAGCATGTCGAGAATTATGGCGCGGTGATCGTCGACAAGGACGCGATTTACGACCAGGACGTTGATGTGTTCGCGCCCTGTGCGCTGGGTTCGGTGATCAATGCCGACACGATCGAGCGCCTCAAGGTGAAGATGGTGGCGGGTGCCGCCAACAACCAGCTCGCGACCCGCGAAATGGGCGCCGAGCTGCAAAAGCGCGGCATCCTCTATGCGCCGGATTACGTCATCAATGCCGGCGGCATCATCAATGTGATGGGCGAAATCCGGGGTGATTTCGACCCGGAATGGGTGAAAGGCAAGCTTGTCGGGCTGGAAGCCACGCTGGGTGAAATCCTTGATCGGGCCGAAAGCGAAGGCCGCCCGTCCAACATCATTGCTGACGAGATGGCGCGGGCGCGGCTTGAAGAAGCCGCCGCGAAGAAAGCCGCTGCTGCCTAGACCGGCAGGACAGTCACGGCATCAGGATCAAGGGCGAGGCGAATGGTCTCGCCCTTTTTCGTTGGGCGTGACATCGGCAGGTCTGCCAACCAGACAGAGCCGTCCGGCCGCTGGACACGCAGGCGCTGCCGGCCCTGCCGGATGAAGCTGGATTCAATGACGAACTCGGTGCCGCTGTCGCTCGTTTCCAGGGCTTCCGGCCGGAACAGGACCCGGACCGGCTTGCCATCGTCCATGCCGTCGGCTGCGATATTTCCGAACGGTGTGGCGATCTGGCTGTCGGCGACCTTGCTTTCTAGCATGTTGGTATCACCGAGCAGGCGCGCGCCCGTCAGTGAAGCCGGGCGGGTATAGACCTCGGCCGGCGGACCGCACTGGATGATCTGCCCGTCTTCCATCAGCGCCAGCTCGTCGGCGCTTTCAAAGGCTTCATCCGCGTCATGCGTCACCAGCAGGGCCGCGGCGTTCGCCTTGCGGATCGCCGACATCGTCTGTTGGCGCAAATCCGAACGCAGGCGCCGGTCGAGGCTCGAAAACGGTTCGTCCAGCAGGACGATATCCGGCTCCGGTGCGAGGGCGCGGGCGAGGGCCACGCGCTGCTGTTCACCGCCGGACAGCTCGTGCGGAAACTTCGTGGCGAGCGACTCGATCTCGGTGGATTTCATCAG
>CBDUFA010000342.1:0-2631 GCA_965366295.1 uncultured Hyphobacterium sp. | reverse complement strand
TGTCTTCGACCTGTTGCCACGGCATGTCGCGCCGCGTGACGAGCGCGAGCCCTGGCGCGTGGCCGAGCAGGAAACACCGGAACCCCTTGTACGCTACCGCCGCGACCCGGCGCCGGAAATCCTCTTCCCGCCCGACGAGGCCGAGGTCTGGATGGACCATGAAGGCCGCGACTATGTGCTGGCCGGGCGGGCCGAGACCGCGCTGCACTGGTTCGTCGATGGCGAGCCGGTCGCCCTGAACGCAGCCGGTGAGCCGGTCTGGTCGCCGCAAGGGCCGGGCTTCTATGCCGTGCGAGCCGTCGATGCCGCCGGCCGTTATTCGGAATCGACAGTGCGGATCGTGTCGCCACGCGGCTGACACTTGATGAGCGCGCAAGAAAACGCCCCGCCCGGAGAACCGGACGGGGCGCTGTCGATCTTGTGGGCTTGCGCCCGGATCAGACCTTACTGACGGCCAATGATGCGGCTTTCGGCAGCACCATTGTAGTCAGAGTCCTGGGTGTCGAAATCAACACCGCCGGAATGATCCTGGTAGGACATCGGAGCCCGCGAACGCTCGACGGTCGGTGCGTCATAGTTCGGCAGCTCGATCTCCTCACAGTCCATCATGCGCCACTCATAACGCTCGGACTGGACCAGGCGGTAGCGGGTGATGGTTTCCGAACGGCCCTGGACGGTACGGCTTTCGACCGTCGCCGGCTGGGTCAGGACCTGCACCATGTAGGTGTCGTATTCGGCCGGGATCGGGATCTCCTCGACGCGGCCGCGTTCGACCATGACCTCACGCGAGATCGTGGCGTATTCGGCCGGCGTGTTGACCTCGTCAATGCGGGCCGGCTCGACCACAACATTGCGCGTCACCGTGCGGTATTCGCCCGGCTCTTCGACCAGACACCAGACTTCGCCGGTTTCCGGGTCATAGCGGGTGATCTGGGCACCCGGCACACGGCCGCGTTGCCACACAGTGCGCGGCTCGCGAACCAGCACCTGCTCGGTGACCGTCTCGTGGACCGCCGGGCGCACCACGTATTCCGTGTAGGCCGGACGCACCAGGATCTGCTCGGTCACGGTCTCGTAGACCGGCTGGTGAACGACATAGCGGACACCGGCTTCACGCGAGACATATTCCTCGACGACTTCGTCGAGGATCGGCGGGGCGACGTCATAGGTTTCGTAGGCGTCGGCCGACGTGATGGTCTCGGTATAGGGCTCGTAGACCGGCTCGATGCGGACACGTGCATAGCACTCGCCCGGCGTGGCATTGGTCGGCGGTTCCGACGGGAACCAGGACATGTCATCGGCCACTGCAACACCTGCAGTCGGGCCGGCAATCAACGCGGCGGTGCCGCTGAGAAGTAGAAGACGACGAAGCATATATGCGTTCCCCCAAACAAGATTCGATGGTTAAGCGTATACCGGCGAATGAGCGCCGTTAAGCTAAAATTAACTTTTTCACCAAATTTCGGGTATCCGCCGCGCACCTTTCGCGTGTCACGCGAATTTATTCGCCGCCAGCCAGTCCCGGATCGCGTTAAACGCGCATTCCTCGGTCAAAAGCGGCGTATGGCCGGTCGCCGGAACCTTGATATAGGCGAGATTCGGTTTCCGTGTCCGCATTTTCTGCGCGATTTCCGCCGTCACGAGCTCTGACAACGCGCCCCGGACCAGAAGTGTGGGGATTTCCCGCAACAGGTCGAAGGCAAACCATCGCTCCTCGGGGGTCGGCCCCGCGGAAAGCGACTGCAAAATGGCCGGATCATAATCGGACCGGAAGGTTTCCGGTCCGGTCTGGCGATGTGTCCGCCGCGCGAAAGCCAGCCAGAAATCCTCCCCGTCCTCGTCCGGGTGGACATGCCCGTTCACATCGCGGCAGCGCTGTGCCGCGTCCTGCCACGACCGGATCGGCCCGCCCTTGCCCGCCACCTTGCGGATATTCTCGACGCCGCGCGGATCGATCTCAGGCGCGATGTCGTTGAGGATGATGCCGGCCACGCGATCAGGCACGGCGGCGCCGGCCGCCATCGATATGCCGCCGCCCATCGAGGACCCGATCCAGATGGCCCGGTCGGCCTCCAGGTGATCGAGCCAGGCAAGGCAGTCCGCAACATAGGTCTGCACCGAATAGAGCGCGGGGTCCGCCGCGGCGTCGCTCTCCCCCCGGCCCCGCATGTCCAGGGCGAGCACGCGATAACCTTCCGCGGCCAGGCGCGGCGCGAAGGCCTCGAAATCCCTGGAATTGCGGGTCAGCCCGTGAAGGCACAGGCATAAAGGGCCACCTGCCGCGTAATAGCGGCCAAACAAGCGGCTTCCGTCTGATGTTTCGAGCCGGATGGGCTCATGATCCGTCATGGATCAGAGCCTATTCGGCGTGACCCACCGCAGCAACATTGGCGTCCTCGCCGGCCTTGGCGACAGCCTCGACATAGGCCCGGCGGGCGTCGAATTCCTTGGCCTTGGCCTCGTCGTCCTGCTGCAGCTCTTCCGGGTTCAGATCGGCATAGTGCAGCACGCCCATCTCTTCATAGGTCTTCTGGATGTCCTTGCCCCAGATCCCGATATCCTTGACGATCGGGACGATGCGCTGGAACAGCATCTGGCGGTAGAGCTGAACGATCTCGGAGTTCTCGGAGT
>CBDUFA010000341.1:0-2633 GCA_965366295.1 uncultured Hyphobacterium sp. | reverse complement strand
GGCGGCAGCGCCACGCCGACGCAGGGCGGCGCCTATGTCATCGACCGCGCACTGGATGGCGATGGCCGCCTCTCGGCACCGCCTGTCTCGGCCCGCCCGGTTCCGGCACAAAGCTGGACAGGGGCCGTGGCCGGACCGCAATCGCCGCCGGGTATTTACCGGATCGGCGCGGCCAGTGCGGCGCTGAACGTGATGCGCGCCGGAGACGAGATCACACCATTGCCACGCAATCTGTCCGGCGTGGTCTTCGCCAATCTTGAAGCCCCGTCCGAGCGCCGCTTTGCCGGTCCGCTGCTGGCGATCGCCCTCTTCCTGCTGGCCATTGACGCGATCATCGCCCTGGCGTTGGCCGGACGGTTCCCGCGCCTTCGCCTGCCGCGTGGCAGCGGCGCGGCCGCCGCCATGCTGCTGGCCGTTGGCCTGGTCGGGCTGACGCCGCGCGCCGAGGCGCAGGACGGGCCCTATCTCGACAGTTTCGAGCTCGAAGCGGCGCTGGATTTGCGCTTCGCCTATGTCCGCACCGGCAATCGCGAGATCGACGAGCGCAGCCGGGCCGGCCTGTCCGGCCTGTCGCGGGAAATCTGGCGGCGCAGCGCGATGGAACCGGAAGAACCCATGGCGGTGGATATCGAGGAAAACGAGCTGGTTTTCTTCCCCATCATCTACTGGCCGATCACCGAGAACGCCCCGCCCCTGTCGGACGCGGCTGCCGAGCGGGTGAACCGCTATATCCAGTCGGGCGGGCTGATCGTGTTCGACACGCAGGACGCCGATACCGCCATCACCCGTGCCGGGGCTCCGCATCCGGGTCTTGCGCGCGTGCTGGAAGCCATCGACGTGCCGCCGCTAGCGCAGGTCGATCCCGACCATGTGCTGACCAAGTCCTTCTATCTGCTCCAGGATTTTCCGGGCCGTGTTTCCGGCGGGTCGGTCTGGGTCGAAGCCGATCCCGATGGCGCCTCGCGCGACGGGACATCCGGCGTTGTGATCGGCTCCAATGACTGGGCCTCGGCCTGGGCGATCGACGAAGACGGGCGGGCGCTTTACCCGGTCGAGGGTGGCGACCGGCAGCGCGAGATGGCGCGCCGGTTCGGCGTCAATCTCGCCATGTATGCGCTGACCGGGAACTACAAGGCCGACCAGGTGCATGTGCCGGCGCTGCTGGAAAGGCTGGGACAATGAGTGCGGCCGCAACCACCCTCGATTTCGCCCCGCTGATCCCGGTCTGGGCGATCAGCACGCTCGCCATTCTGGCGCTGGGCACCACGGCGATCGGCGCAGCGCGCCGGCTCAATGGCTGGCTGTGGCGCACCCTGTCGGTGCTGCTGATCGGTGCCGTCCTGATGAACCCCTCCCTTGTCGAGGAGGAACGCGAACCCTTGCCGGATATCGCGCTGGCCGTGATCGACCGCTCGGATTCGATGGACATACCGGGCCGGACCGAAGCTGCCGATGCGGCACTGGCGGACCTGCGCGCCCGGGCCGAGGCCGATCCGGAGCTGGACCTGGTGGAAGCCGAGATCGGCAATGATTCCGACGGCACGCTGGCGATCGACGCGATCCAGGCCGCGCTGGCCGGCATTCCGCGTGACCGGCTGGCCGGTATCGTTGTTGCCTCCGATGGCCGCGTTCACGATGTGCCGGACGATGTGGCGGCGCTGGATATCGACGCACCGGTGCATCATTTGCTGACCGGCGATCCCGAGCAGGGCGATCGCCGCCTGGTGATCGTCGAGGCGCCGCGCTACGGGCTGGTGGGCGAACCGGCCGAGTTCGTGATCCGCGTCGAGGACGATGCGATGCGCGGCACGGCAACGCTCAGCTTCCGCGTCGATGGCGGCGAAGCGCAGACCGCGCGCATCACGATCGGCCAGGACACCACCGTTACCGCGCCGGTCGATCATCGCGGTGCGAATGTCATCGAAATCGAGGTCGAGCCCGGGCCCGAGGAATTGTCGCTGATCAACAATCGCGCCGCCGTCTCGCTGACCGGTGTGCGCGACCGGCTGCGTGTGCTGCTGGTGACGGGCGAACCGCACAATGGCGCGCGCACCTGGCGCGACCTGTTGAAATCGGACCCGTCGGTCGACCTCGTCCACTTCACGATCCTGCGCCCGCTGGACCGCAATGACGGCACGCCGGTCGATGAATTGTCGCTGATCCCCTTCCCGACGCGCGAATTGTTCGAGGAACGGCTCGAGGAATTCGACCTCGTCATCTTCGACCGCTATCGCCGCCGGGGCATCATGCCGCCGCTCTATTTCGACTATATCGCCCGCTATGTGGACAATGGCGGCGCGCTGCTGATCACCGCCGGACCGCCCTTCGGCCAGGCCGTATCGATCTATCGTTCGCCGCTGGCCGCGGTCATCCCGGCCCGGCCGACCGGCGTCATCGCGACCGGCGCCTACCGCCCGGAAATCACCGAGGCCGGCCAGCGTCACCCGGTGACAGCCAATCTGGCGCCGGCGGAAGGCGAGGATCCGTGGGGCGAATGGTTCCGCCGCATCGACGCCACCGTGCTGGGCGGGGAAACCCTGCTGCAGGCGCCGGATGGCGGCCCGCTCCTGGTGCTCGCAAGGGCCGGTGGTGGACGGGCCGCGATCGTGCTCTCCGACCAGAGCTGGCTATGG